>JANWYV010000021.1 GCA_025055075.1 Blastocatellia bacterium | reverse complement strand
GGAATGGAAGGCCTTCCGGCGACGCGTGCGCGCCGAACAAGCTGTAGCCACTCCGAAGGGAGTGCCGACGTGGTTCGCCTCGCGAGCGATGTTCGCTCTAGCCGCGAGCTTGCTCGTGGCCATCGGATTCATCGGCGTCTGGACCTGGCACTTGCGACGAGAAACTCGGCAATTGGCCGAGCAGCTCCAAGTCGAACGGGAGCGACGGGCTGCTCTAGAGCAGGAGAATCGCCGCCTCCAGGAGCAGAACTCTCTTCTCACGCGCATGCAGGAGCAAGCCTCCCTCCTTGCGCGCACGTATGAATCACAACTGGCGGAATTGCGGGAGCCGCAGCCGAACATCCCCGTCTACGACATCTTCTCCCGTGAGTTCTTCCTTCGGTCGGGAAGCCCAACTGTAGCCAATCGCATTGTGGTCTCCCGCACGGCCAAAAGTTTCGACCTGGTTCTCAGCGCAACGCATTACCCGCAATATCCGAGCTACGCGATCGAGATCGTAGATCGCCACGGTCGCCTGCGCTGGCGCGCCGTGGGATTACAACGAGATCGTCATGGGAATTTCACCCTGACGATGAGTCGCGCGTTCCTCGGTCCGGACGAGTATCGGCTGATGCTCTACGGTCAACAAGACGGACGCCTTCGGCGGATCGCGGAATACATCGTCGTGCTCCGTTACCAATAGCCGAGCCCGGACGTCGCTGATCCCTGGGAACCATCAGCCGCTGCCTGAAAGCCCGAAGCCGACACGACGCGATGTCTCGCTTCAACACACGACGCGCTCTCAAACCCGCAATCAACGCTTTTCCGCACGGAACGAAGCCATCGCACACCAGCGACATTTCACGAGACAACCGGATCACTTCGCGATGAGCCTTTCTCATACCCACGCCCTATTTAAGCCTCACGCTTGCAGACGCCCGCCGTCACATCAGGGGCCAGGATCGCCCGAGACCCGGCGCGGAAACGCTGCACGGCCGCAACCCGTTCCATCACTAGAAGTAGCTGCAAGCGAGCGCCTACGAAATCCCCACCGAATTGACTCATCGCCTCAAGGAGAGCGCGAAGATCGGACTGCGTGGCACATCCTCCTCCTGCAAGTTCCTAGCATGGTCGGACAATATGGGGAGCGGGTTGTGCTACCAGACCCTGACACTCCACATTCAACGTTCCCGAATGAGCAGCAAGGCGCGCGGTACGGATATCGTGCGGACGATCTTGTCCGCCGGCAGCGTGAAGACGACGGAGAAATCAGGGGGATTTCGGAGGTCGAGGGCTTTGGGACGAAGCGTGATCAGCGGAAAGGGGCGGTTGCGTGGTGGTGGGGGCAGGTGGTCAATCATCGCGGCGAGTTCGAGGGGGTAATCATCATAGCGAATTCGGGCGATCGGTGTTTGCGGAGACTTAGGGAGGCGTATCTTGCTCTGGGGACGATCGGCGGCTTACCATTCCCCTCTTTGAGGGCGGGAGAAATACGATGAGCGTGCTCCGCGACATTGGTCGCAACTCTCGCTCTGGCGCGTGTATCCATGAGGGGACGATGCCGGAGATTGTGATCCCCGTGGGCGAGTTCGATTTGGAGCAGACGCTCGAAAGCGGACAATGCTTCCGCTGGAAACGGGTGCGGGCAGGCGAGTACATCGGCGTCATCGGACGGAGCGCGCTTCATATTCAACAGGTGCCGCGGCGATTGCTGTCCGATCCGCTCGCGTCTGCCGCGAGGGGGGATGCGCGGTCGAACGTCCTTCTCGTGCGCTTCATCGGAGGTCGTGTCCCTCAGGAGGCCGAGCGAGCGATTGTTCAGTATTTCGATCTCTCGCGGGACTATCCAGCGATTTTGCGTCAGCTTCGGCACGATGCGGCATTGGCGAGCGTGGTGCCGCGGCGAGCTGGGATTCATATCTTGCGACAAGAGCCGTTCGAGACGATTATCTCGTTCATCATCTCGGCCAATAACCATATCCCGCGCATTCGGCTGATTCTGGAACGGCTGTGCGCTCGCTATGGGGAGGAGATTCGGACCCCGTGGGGACCCATGTACAGCTTTCCGCGACCGGATGTCTTGGCGGAAGCTCGTCTCGCGGACCTTCGAGAACACTGCGGCTTGGGCTATCGCGATCGGTATGTGCTCGCGACGGCTCGAGCGATCGCCGAGTGCGCGGATTTCGCCTCGTGGTCCACGTGGCCGACGCTGGTCTTGCGACGACGGTTGCTTGCGCTCGAAGGGGTGGGCGAGAAGGTGGCCGATTGTATTCTCCTTTTCGGCTTCCATCGGTTGGAGGCCTTTCCTGTGGACACGTGGATCGCGCGAGCGATGCAAGCGTTGTATTTTCCCGATCGGATCCCCCGATTGCGGGAGATTCGCGCCTGCGCCGTCGAGCGCTTCGGCTCATATGCTGGAGTCGCGCAGCAATATCTCTATGCCGCTTTTCGTGCCGGCAAGAAAGTGGCCCGACCTTCGCGCGAGCCTATTGAGGAGGCGTGGTGAGCCGAGATCGTTCGACGAGATCCTCGAAAGAGGTGACGGGCGTTTCCAAGACGCGCGAAGCGATGCCCTCCATCGCTCGGCCGGACATCCCTCCGGCTCCTTCGTTGAGGAAGCGATTGCGGCGAACGCTCTTGCGTTGGTATGCGGGCGTGCAGCGCGACGTGCCCTGGCGGCGGACCGACGATCCGTATCGCATCCTTGTTGCGGAATATATGTCGCAACAGACGCAGCTTGAGCGCGTGCGGGCGTACTACGAACGATTTCTCCAACGGTTTCCTGACATTCAAGCGCTCGCGCGAGCTTCGCTCCAAGATGTGTTGAAGGCATGGGAGGGACTCGGATATTATGCCCGCGCTCGCTATTTGCACGAGGCAGCGCGACAGATCGTCCGCGAGTATGGAGGGCGCATCCCCGATGATCCGGCGCACCTATTGGCCTTGCCCGGATGCGGGCCGTATACGGCGGCGGCGATCGCTAGCATAGCGTTCGGTCGACCCGTTCCAGTTCTGGACGGAAACGTAAGGCGCGTTCTCTGTCGAGTGCTCACCCTCGATGAGGACCCGCGTCGTCCTGCCGCCGAGCGGAAGCTGCGGGCGTTCGTCGAAGCGCTCATAGCGGAGGAGGATTCCGAAGGTGGAGCGCGCGAGATCAATCAAGCGTTGATGGACCTGGGGGCGCTCATCTGTCGGCCGCGCGCTCCGCAATGCGAGCATTGCTGTTGGCGCTTCGCCTGTCGCGCGCGACAGCTCGCGTCACCCACAGCATTCCCGGTCAAGAGCGCATCTCCGAAGCGCCCGCATTATGAGATCGCCGTGGGGGTGATCTGGCGCGATCCTCCGGCATGCGATAGGGCATCTTCCTCGCGATCGGCGAAAGCGCGTCGGGATTCCGAAAGCGAGGTGCTCATCGCGCGGCGTCGGGAGGAGGGATTGCTCGGGGGCTTGTGGGAATTTCCTGGAGGGAAGCGCGAACGCGGCGAGAG
Organism: Blastocatellia bacterium; assembly: GCA_025055075.1. Classification (NCBI taxonomy): domain Bacteria; kingdom Pseudomonadati; phylum Acidobacteriota; class Blastocatellia; species Blastocatellia bacterium. The sequence continues at coordinate 25,677 of JANWYV010000021.1, read as the reverse complement.
TTTACGTCGCTGCTGTGCCCGAGAGATCGAAGAAGAGGTCGGGATACGCGTTCGCGTCGGGCGGAAGATCATGACGATTCGGCACGCCTATTCGCACTTTCGAATCACGATGCACGTCTTCGAGTGTTGGCCCGTGGAGGGCTCTCCGCGTCCGCTCGGGTGTCAGGAAGTGCGATGGGTGCGATGTTCGCAACTCTCGCGATATCCCTTTCCGGCGGCCAATCGCAAGATCATCGAGGCCCTGCGGAAAGCCGATCTGCGGACAAACCGACGGGCTTGATGAAGAGCGCGCATGTGGTCGGCGGCGCGCCCTCTGCGCGTTGCGCATCGTTCGCTCAAGAGGCGGCTCTTGCCAGTGGCTCCCCGCGCGACGCGTTGCTATCATAGGAGTTCATCGTGCACATCACTTGGAGGGGGGAGCGATGAGGCGATTCAGCCAATGGCTGGTGTTCATTCTCTTTCTCATGTCCGCCCTTGCTCGCCAATCGAGCGGACAGACGGCTTCGCTTCAAGAAGCGCTCAAGAGCATCACGGTCGAGAGACTGGCCGAGCACATTCGGCGTCTCGCTTCGGATGAATTCGAGGGGCGAGCGCCCGCTAGCCGCGGTGAGGAGCTGACGGTTCGCTATTTGATCGAACAGTTCCAACGCTTTGGATTGCAGCCGGGAAATCCCAATGGGACGTACATTCAAAACGTGCCGCTGGTCGGGATCACGGCCGATCCCTCGGCTTCGCTCATCTTCACGGCCAATGGGAAGCAGAGGGTGCTTCGATACGGCGAGGACTTCGTCGCCTGGACGCGCCGCATCGTAGAGACCTCCAGCGTCGCTGCGGACCTCATCTTCGTCGGCTACGGCGTTCAAGCGCCTGAGTTCCAGTGGGACGACTTCAAGGGCATTGACGTGAGGGGGAAAGTGCTTGTGGTCCTCATCAACGATCCGCCGGTGCCCGATCCGAGGGATCCGTCGCGACTGGATGAGCGCGTGTTCGGCGGGCGCGCGATGACCTACTATGGGCGTTGGACCTACAAGTTCGAGAAGGCGGCCGAATTGGGGGCTGCCGGCGCTTTGATCATTCACGAGACGGAGCCCGCGGGTTACCCATGGGCCGTCGTGCGCAGCAGTTGGACGGGGGAGCAATTCGATCTGGTCGCACCGGATCGGAATATGTCCAAATGTGCCGTCGAGGGGTGGATCACCTATGAGCAAGCGAAGGCGCTCTTCGCCATGGTCGGCAAGGATCTGGAGGCGCTGAAGAAGGCGGCAGTCAGTCGGGATTTTCGTCCCGTGCCGCTCGGGGCGCGTGCGACGCTCACGCTGCGGAACACATTGCGCCAGATCGAATCCCGCAACGTGATTGCTCGGCTTGATGGGAGTGACCCGAAGCTCCGGCAGGAGTATGTCATCTACGTCGCGCATTGGGATCATTTGGGGATCGGGCCCGAGGTGAATGGAGACCGCATTTACAACGGCGCCGTGGACAATGCGTCCGGGACTGCGGGGCTTCTGGAGATCGCTCGCGCGTATACGCGTTTGTCGCCGCCACCACGGCGTTCGATTCTCTTCCTCGCGGTGACGGCCGAGGAGAAGGGATTGCTCGGGTCGCGCTATTACGCCGAGAATCCGCTCTATCCGTTGGAGCGAACCGTCGCCGTCATCAATATGGACGGACTGAACGTTTATGGCCGGACGCGCGACATCACAGTCATCGGATTGGGGAATTCGACGCTCGATGAACACGTGCGAGCTGTGGCAGCAGAGCAGGGGCGCGTGGTACGTCCAGATCCGGAGCCGGAGAAGGGATTCTTCTATCGGTCCGATCACTTCAGCTTCGCCCGGCAGGGTGTCCCGGCGCTCGATACTGATTCGGGCATCGAGTACATCGGGAAGCCAGAGGGTTGGGGACTGGAGATGCGGCGCAAGTACACGGCCGAGCGCTATCACAAGCCGCAAGATGAATTCGATCCGAGTTGGGATCTGAGCGGCGCCGTCGAAGATCTGCAATTGCTCTTTTTGGTCGGCTATCGGGTGGCTAATGACGATCGGTGGCCGGAGTGGTATCCGGGGACCGAATTCAAAGCGAAGCGAGAGGCGATGCTGAAGCGCTGAAGCGAGCCACTCGAACAGAGGTCTCGCAAGCAGCGCGTCAATCGTAGAGTGGAGGTTCGCCAGGCGGTCGCGTGTGCCATCGTTTATGGACCCAGAGCCAGTGATCGGGATAGCGGCGGATGAAGGATTCCAGGACCTTGTTGAAGCGCTCGGTGTTGAGCCGAAGGTCTTGCTCGGGGTCACCAGTCCGGATCAGGGGGATGGGCGGATCGAAGTGAAGTATGTGCGTGCGTGTCCGCTCATCCCAAATGAGGAAGCCGGGGATGACGGGAGCCTCCGTGCGGAGCGCCAGATGCGCCAGGAGAGGAGATGTGCACGCGGGTCGTCCGAAGAAGTCGCAGAAGAGGCCTTCGTGCGGCTGCGTGTTCAGGTCCATGAGGACACCGATCGTCTCTCCTTGGCGTAAGGCTCGACGGACGCGTCGCGCCGCCTCGCGCTTGGGAATCAGGCGATTGCCGCTCAGCGCGCGGTAAGTCTCGATCAAACGATCAAGGAGCGGATTGTCCAACGGCCGCGCGAGAAAGGCCATGCGATAGCCATAGAGCGCATGAGCGAAAGCGCTGAGTTCCCACGCGCCGAAGTGAGCCGTGAGAATGAGCACACCTCTCCCCTGCGCTCGCGCGCGTTCGTAATGTTCCAATCCCTCGTAGGTGACGATCGCGCGAATCGTCTCGCGCGTCAGCTTGGGGAATTGGCTGAATTCGCCCAGCGACCGTCCCAAGTTCCGAAATGCGCGCCGAAGGAGATGGCGTCGCTCGCGCGTGCTCATCTGTGGGAAGACGAGGGCGAGATTGCGATAACCGACTCGCCGCAGTCGGCCCCAGGCACAATAGGCGAGGAGTCCGAGCCATTCCCCGATGGCGAGCGCCCATGAGCGAGGAAGATGTCCCAGGGCTTTCAAGATGAGCCAGGCGGGGACGTATTCGATCCAGTGTCGTAGGGTCGTCCTCCGTCGCGCGGTCATTGCCGGCGCATTCGCTGACATGCCCTCGAGGAGGCCAAGCTAGCATACCTCCGAGGGGCTGTCAAACTTCGCCTCAGGCAGCGCGGCTGGCACGCTCGGCGCTCGCGGGAGCTTCCGTCAGTGTGGGAGCATTTGCCATAATGAGAACCTTATGCGGTGTGGGAAATGGCATGTCCTCTTGCTGCTGCTTGTGTTCGGCAGCGCGTGGGCACAAAGCGGTCGGCGCCTTCCGGTCGAGAAGCCCAAAGAGACGAAGGAGCCGGATGAGGCGGCGGTGACGTTGGAGACGACCGAAGTGGTCGTCCCGGTGACCGTGCGCGACCGATATGGGCGCTTGATCCGAGGCCTCAGCCGCTACGATTTCACCCTCTACGAAGATGGCGTGCGGCAGGAGATCACGGATTTTACTGTCGGCACGGTGCCGGTGAACGTCGTGCTGCTCATTGACATTTCGGGAAGTGTCGCCACTGAGATCAACGACATCCGCCTCGCCGCGTTGGCGTTTCTCAATGCCCTGGGACCGAAGGATCGCGTCGCGATCATTCGCTTCAACCATAAGGTCGAGGAAGTGCTCGATTGGGAGACCGATAAGCTGCGTCTGCAGCGCGCGCTCTTTCAATTGCCGGCGGTCGGGAACACGGCCTTCTACAAAGCCCTCTATGTGGCGGCGAACAAGTTGAAGGCGGTCGAAGGCCGACGCGCGATCCTGCTCTTCACAGATGGGGTGGATACCTACGATGGACCGGATCAGAAAACATTCGACGAAGCTCTGGAGGCCGTGCGGCGAGCCGAGGCCATCGTCTACGTGATCAGCAAGACGAAGGCCATTCGCGCCTTCTTGAAAGGCGAGCGTTCGCCCTTCATCCTACGGCCGCTCGATCCGAACGATTTCTACGTTCGGCTCTACCTGCAGGTGCTCGATCAAGCGGAAGAGCAACTCATCGCGTTGGCGGAGAAGACGGGCGGACGAATCTACTTCCCCTTGGAGCAATCCGAGCTGAAAGAGGCTTATGCGCAGATCGCCGAAGAGTTGAGCACGCAATACATCTTGCGCTATACGCCGAAGAACACGACTCGCGACGGGCGCTTCCGACGCATTCGCGTGATGACGGGGAATCCGGCTTACATCGCGATCGCGCGAGAGGGGTATTATGCTCCGAACCAGTAGCATGCTCGATTTCGCTGTGGAGACGGCCCGCGAAGCCGGTGCGCTGTTGCGCGATCACTTCGGTCGCACCGTAGATGTGAACTACAAGTCGAGTCCGATTGATCTGGTGACCGAGGTGGATTTGCTCTCGGAGTCGCTCATCAAGGAGCGGATTGCGGCGCATTATCCGCGACATGCGATCCTGGCGGAGGAGAGCGGCCATCAGGGGGGGACTTCCGAATACCGCTGGCTCATTGATCCTCTGGATGGGACGACCAACTACGCGCACGGGTATCCGTTTTTCTGCGTCGCATTGGCCCTGGAGTATCAAGGGGAGATCGTGCTGGGCGTCGTTTACGATCCGCTGCGCGAGGAACTCTTCGTCGCTGAGCGCGGAGCGGGGGCGACGCTCAATGGCCGCCCGATTCGCGTCTCGCGCACGGAGACCTTGGCCCAGGGATTGCTCGCAACTGGGTTTCCGTATACCATTCGGAGCCAGCCCGATGAAAGCCTGGCGTATTTCGCCCGCTTCGTGAAGACAGCCCAAGCGATCCGACGCGATGGATCGGCCGTCTTGGACCTCTGCTATCTGGCCTGCGGGCGTTTCGATGGCTTTTGGGAGTTAGGATTGAAGCCTTGGGATATGGCGGCGGGGGCCCTGATGGTCGAGGAAGCCGGAGGGCGCGTCACCCGCTTCGATGGGAGCCCATTCCGGCTCTACGAGCCCGAAATCCTAGCCAGTAATGGGCGCATCCACGACGAGATGATCGCCGTTCTCATTGGAGCGTGAGGGAGGGCGATGGCGACGACGACGCGCGTGTGTTCTCTCTGTCAACGGGAGATCACGATCTCCGTGCCCGAGCGGAACCCCACTGAGGACCTTCAGCTTCTCTCGCGTGCTGAGATCGCTTGTGCGGAGTGCGTGCGACGGCTCGGGCAGCATCCCGACGATCGGTACGTCGTGCTGCTTGGGGCCTATTATCGTAAGCTCGGCAATGTCCACGTGAAGATCGCTCCCGTCGGCGCCTTTCATGGGTGATGAAGCCCAGGAGGGGGAGAAAAAAAGCTCTTGCTGAGACTGAGGAGTTGGGATATATTTTACGGGCGCACTTGGGGCTGCGGAGACTTCATCTCAGGGAGGAAGCCATGAGGAAGGGACTTGCCGGTGTAGTGATGGGTGGAGTTTCGATGGTCCTGGGGATGGCTTCGGTCCTACCTTCCGTCATTATTCTTCTCATGGTCGCGTTGGGCTTGACGCCGATGGTTCTCAATGTCGGGACTTTTGCCGGAGCGATTCTTCTCGCTCTTCTGGCGCCCATGTTGAGTCCTCAGCAGATCATCCTCCTCGCCTTCTGAGAGAGGCGCGCATGGTTCATCGGTGTCGCACGCGGATGCGACCGGAATGAGTTCGGAGTTTGAGGAGGGCGCTTCCCGTCTCAGCGATTCCTTGCAGATGCGAGGACGTTCGTGAGCGCGTTTGTAAGCGAATGCCTTCGGTTTCAATGCGTCCCTCGTGAGTCGAGGCATCGAGGGTGAATGAGCTTTGTCCCGGGAGGGCGATCTCGATCGTCCCCGTGCCCGAGTAGAAGCTGTAGGTGCCGCGCTCGTGGAGGCTCCCGGAGAACATGATGCGTCCTGTCGTCACACTCATGGCATCAATGCTCGGGGACGAGACGTCCGCAAGCTCGATGTCACCCTCCATCGTCGAGAGCTTCATGTGACCGCGTACACCATGGACGCGAATCTTCCCGCCAATCGTTGAAGCTTCAATCGCGCAATCAGGGGGGACCTTCACCTCCAAGTCCACGGCGTCAGGACCGGTCGCGCGACGCTTCTGGACTTTCACGGTTAAGACATCATTGGAGAAGTGGATGTCCACACGCGCGGTCGCAGACGTCGTCGTTATCGCGAGTTGAATCTCCTGACGCGTCCACGCTTGTATCGCGACGTTCCCTCGGAGCGAGGTGTTCACAAGTACGACGCTGGGGGTCGAACCAACGGGGAACGTCCGCACCACGGGCTGGGACCGTGCGGATCCTACGCGCGCTTGGGCGAGAATCAGAGCGGGAAGCGCACAGAGCAATCCAAGAAGGCCAGCCTTCAGAACGGCGATCTTCCATGTGCCGATCTGCCGTCTCATCTTTTTTGTATGGCGCGTGACGGCTCACGCTATAGCTCGGAGAACCGCTTCAGCAGCTCGAGTTTGGCTTTCAGAGCGCCGAGATAGAGTTCCCGAAGGACGATGTTCCCTGGATCCCGTTCGAGGCCCTGACGACAATGCGCCAAAGAGCGTTCGACCGTCTCCAAGGCGCGCCGGAAGCAGGCTTCGGTCTCCGCATCCCAGAACGGCCGCCGCCGCTGGATCTGACGCTCCAACGCCTCGATGCGCTGTTGCACGATCTCGCTCTCCACGGCGGGCTTATAAACGAGGATGAGGCCAGTCGGTTGAACCTCCAAGAGCGGGGGAGCGAGAGCGCCCCACTGGGAGGGAGTCGAAATATGCGCCTCTTGAGATTCTGGCGCGGGAGAACGAAATCGCAGAAGCGTCCCCGCCAACACGATGATTGCGGCAGCGGCCGCGGCGGCGAAAACCGATCGCGCCCACCATCGCCGAATCCCCATTGGGAGGCCGGACGGTTCCGCCCGTGTCTCGGCTGCGATCGCTGCCGCGATCCGCTCCCATAGCTGAGGACTTGGCTCGTATTCGGGCAGCTCACGACTAAGTTGATGAATGTAGAGCAGATCTTCGCAAATCGTCCGGCAGCTTTCACATTCTCGCAGATGCCGTTCCAGATCGAGCCGTTCGCGCCCCGAGAGCCCACCATCAATGTAGTCGGAGAGCCGATCTTGATACTTCGCGCAGGACATCATTCATCTCCCTCCTGTAGGAGACGTCGCAGTTTTAACCGCGCCTTGTGAAGTTGTGATTTCGAAGTGCCCGCGCTACAGCCGAGCATGGCGGCGATCTCCTCGTGCTCGTACCCTTCGACATCGTGCAAGAGAAACACCATCCGATACCCAGGGGGCAAACGTCGAATGGCTTGTTCCAACGCAATGCGGTCGAGAATCGGCAAGGGGCGGTGGCAAGCGGGTTCACTCACCTCTCCCTCTTCGGGCGTCTCTTCCAGTCGAACTCCTTGCTTGCGCCAGTGCATGAGCACCTGATTCACCGCGAGACGATACAACCAGGTCGTGAAGGCCGCTTCTCCGCGAAACGTCCCGATTTTGCGAAACACTTGTAGAAACACTTCCTGCGTCACATCCTCAGCATCCGTCGCATTTCCCAACATCCTCAAACACAGCGAGTACACGCGACGCCGGTGCAGCTCATACAATCGCTCAAAAGCCGCAACGTCCCCCGCTGCCGATTGGGCCGCGAGTTCGAGATCGGTGAAGCTGTCTGCCGTCTTCGTGATCATCGTTTCGCAGCTCATCGCATCGCAGCACACGCATCCCGATCTCGCCTACTGCGATGCCTTGTCCCCCCATGTCGTTGCTTGCACATTATAAACCGGTTTCTTCGAAAGCCAAAGGGCGCTTCGTGACATCGTTCCTTTGGGGCTTCCTCGATGGGCTGTGTCGCTGAAATGGGGGAAGGTGTAATCGCATTTCTCGATGGGGGGAGAGAGGGGGGAATAGAAAGTCGTTGCCTTTCGATGGCCAGATAAGTATAATGAGCCGTTCAGCTTGCTGGGAATTGGCTCGGAGGTTGTGAGATCGGCGGCCGTGTAGAGGGAGAGCCCACCTGGGGAGACCGACCTATGAGATACACAGACGCGCTTGAAGGCGGGATTCATGCTTTTGAGGAGAAGGAGACCCCGACGTTTGAAGAAGATGCCTTTCGAGAGCTGTTGGGCTCGCCGCGTGCGCTTTCAGAGCTTGAGGAGGAGAGCGAGCTGATCCCGTGGGCGGGGGAGGAGAGATTCTCGGAGCCGGAGGAGGAGTTGACCGTGCTTGAGTCGGAAGAAGGAGGGATGGATTCCCTTCGGCTCTATTTCCGAGAGATGAGTGCGGTTCCGCTACTCACGCGGGAGGATGAGGTTCGGCTCGCGCGGCAGATCGAGCGTGGACGGAATCGCGTACTCAAGGCGCTGTTTCGGATCCCGTTCGTCGTTCAGCGAATCCTCGCATTGCGGGAAGAGTTGAGACAAGGGCGGCCGCTCTCCGACGTAGTCGTTCTGACTGAGTTAGGGGGAGGGGAGGGAGAAGAGGAACAGGCTGAGCGCATGTTCGCCCGAGTTCTGGGATGGCTTGATGAGGTGGCGCGTCTTCAAGAGCGTGCCCTTCGGCTGGAGAGGCGAATTCAGCATCGGATGTCGAGACGAGTGAGGCGGTGGTCGAAAGCGCCATGGGCATGGGCCCGCGCGCGCGTAGAGCTGGGACGATTTCTGCGGGGAGCGGGATCGGAGCGGATCGGTCGCGTGGAATTCACGATGCGATTTCTCCAATCGCTGATCGAGGTCGTGCAAGAGGCGGCTCATGCGCTCGGGCAGGCGGCCGCTTCCGTGCGCGCATTGGAGGAAGCCGTGCAACGGACGCGCTCGCGCGCGCGTCGGACGATGCTGCAGAGACGCCTTCGCGAAGCGCGACGGCATTTGCGCGCGCTCGAAGCGCGCTATGGCCTCTCGGGGCGCGAACTCGCGCGCCTTTGCGAGCGCATCGAGCGCGGAGAGCGCGAGGCTGAGGAAGCACGCCGGCGGATGATCGAGGCGAATTTGCGCTTGGTCGTCTCGATCGCCAAGCGGCATATGAATCGAGGCTTGCCCTTCCTCGATCTCATCCAAGAGGGGAACATTGGATTGATGCGAGCCGTTGAGAAGTTCGACTGGCGACGCGGGTACAAATTCTCCACCTATGCGACATGGTGGATTCGGCAAGCGATGACGCGCGCGATTGCCGAGCAGGCGCGCACGATTCGCCTCCCGGTCCATATGATCGAAGCCCTCCATCGCATGGCGCGCGCGTCGCGGCAATTGGTGCAAGAGTTAGGACGAGAGCCGACCCCAGAGGAAGTCGCCACGCGCTTGGGCGTGTCGGTGACCAAGGTCACGCATATGCTCCGGGTGGCGCAGGAGCCGATCTCGCTGGAGACCCCGATCGGAGATGACGAGGGGACCAACCTCGGGCATTTCATCGAGGATAAGACGATCAAGAGCCCGCTCGAGAGCGTCCTTGTGGCCGATCGCTGGCGGGTGACCGAGGAGGCTTTGCGCCTGCTGAATGAGCGCGAAGCGACGATCTTGCGGATGCGCTTCGGGCTTCCCCCGTACGATCAGGAATACACTCTGGAGGAGATCGGTCAAAAGCTCCGCGTCACCCGCGAACGCATTCGGCAGATCGAAGCCAAAGCCATCAAGAAGCTCCGCCATCCGTCGCGAGCGCAGGCGTTGCGTTCGTTCGCGAGCCCGTGAGCGCGCCTTGGCCTTTTGAGCTTCGGAGAGGCGTTATCCCCCCGTGCTCGCGCGCGGGCGTCGTCTCAGGCCTTGCCCTTCAGTTCTTCGAGTCCGTGCGATGCGCTACAATTGTGCCGGTGTTCTTCCCGATGCGTGGGACCTTGGGGAGAAATCGTCCATGAGGAGGAGATGGGGATGGAACTCTTGGTGGAGAGTTTGACGAAGCTGCTTGCCGCGGCGGTCCTCGGCGGGCTCGTCGGACTGGAACGCGAATTGAGTCACAAACCGGCTGGCTTGCGGACGAACATGCTGATTTGCATAGGGGCCGCGCTTCTGATGATCCTTTCGCTGCTGGTGGCCAATGAGGGCGGAAGAAGTGGGGATCCCGGACGCATCGCCGCGCAGGTGGTGACTGGGATCGGATTCCTCGGGGCCGGGGCGATCGTTCACAGTCGTGGCGCCGTAGTCGGGTTGACCACTGGAGCCACGATCTTCACCGTGGCGGCGATTGGTCTGGCCATTGGCGGGGGATACTATTTGCCCGCTTTATTGGCGACGGCGATCGTTATCCTCTCGCTCTTCGTGTTGGGTCGGATCGAGAAACGCATGCTTGCCAGTACGCGTTCCGTCTACGAATATCATCTGGAGACCAGCGACGCGCCGACGGCGCTAGCGCGGCTGACGGAGATCTTGCGCGCGCACGGTGTGGAGATGGAGGGAGCATCGTTCGAGAAGACGAATGCGGGCATGGCCATTCGGTTCGTGCTCTCGGTTCCCCCTGAGGTGAACGAACGATTGCTGCCCGAATTGCTCTCGGTCCCCGGCCGTTTGCGCATGGAGATTCCGCGGGAGCTTTGACGATGTCATCGGCGCGCACGCTCTATGTAGCCGACTGGGTGGTGCCCATTGCGCGGCCGCCTTTTCGTCGAGGAGGGATCGCGGTCGAAGGAGAGCGCATCGTGGCTGTCGGGAGCGAGGCGGAGTTGCGCGCGCGGTTCCCCGAGGCGGCCGTGCGCGATTTCGGAGAGGCGGCGCTGCTGCCCGGATTGGTGAACGTCCATGCGCATTTGGAGCTGACGGTCTTTCGAGGGATGTTGGAGGACCTCTCATTCGTGAGGTGGCTCGCGGCGCTCACGCGATTGCGGGAAGGATTGTCCGTGGAAGAAGTGCGGGAGAGCGCGCGGGCGGGTGTTCTCGAAGCTATTCGCAGCGGACAGACGACGATTGTTGATGTCGGTGCCACGGGAGTTGGATTCGAGGCCTTGTGCGAGAGTGGGGCGCGCGGCCTCTTCTTTCAAGAAGTCTTCGGCCTGCGTCCCGAAGACGCGGAGGAGGGGATGCGGGGATTGAGTGAGCGCCTTCAGCAGATGCGCGCGCATTCATGTGCGTCCGAGCGCGTGCGTCTCGGCATCTCCCCTCATGCGCCGTATACGGTCTCGGCGCCGCTCTTTCGTCGAGCGGTGGAGTATGCGCGCGCCAATTCCCTGCCGTTATGCATCCACATCGCGGAGTCTCGGGCCGAGGTGGAGTTCGTGCGATATGGGCGGGGAGAGTTCGCCCAGATTTACGAACGGCGTGGTCTCTCGTGGCGCGCCCCGGGAATCTCGCCGATCCAATATCTGCACGATCTGGGTGTACTCGCCGCGCGTCCCCTGCTGGTTCACGGCGTGTACGTAGACGGCGATGACATCGCGCTCATCGCGCAAAGTGGCGCAGCCATCGCCCATTGCCCGAAGTCGAATGCGAAGCTCGGGCATGGCGTGGCGCCGCTCCCGGAATGGTTGCGCGCGGGGATCGCCGTGGGGTTGGGGACTGACAGCGTTGCGAGCAACAACGCGTGTGATCTCCTGGAGGAAGCGCGGTTCGGGCTGCTCATGCAGCGAGCGAATCGGGCGTCCCCGACCCTATTGAGTGCGGAGGCGATGCTGCGGCTCCTGACGCTTGGAGGCGCGCGCGCCCTCTCACTGGAGTCGCGTATTGGCTCGCTCGAGCCCGGCAAGGAAGCCGATTTCATCGCCGTGGATCTCTCGGGAGCGCACGTGCAACCGGTAGATGATCCCGTCGCGGCCATCGTTTTCTCCGCGCGAGGGAGCGACGTGCGCTTCACGGCCGTCGGCGGACGCGTGCTCTTCGATGGCGTCTCGGTCACGACGCTCGATGAAGAACGCGTGCGCGCGCGTCTTCAAGAGATTCGAGCCCGCGCGCGTCACCGCCAAGCACTCATGGGGGATTGATTCCCGAAGGGATGGGTTGCTAAAGTGAAGAAGCACTCGGTTGAACTCAGGGCGAGGAAAATGCGTCGAAAGGAGGAGAGCGATGAAGTTCTTCCTAGACACGGCCAATCTCGCGGAGATTCGCGAGGCGGTCTCCTGGGGGGTCATTGATGGCGTGACGACGAATCCGAGCCTCATTGCAAAGGAGGGGGCTCCGGACCCACGCGCTCACATTCGCGAGATTTGCGAGCTGGTATCGGGTCCGGTGAGCGCTGAAGTGGTCAGTACGACGGCGGCGGAGATGATCGCCGAGGCACGCGAGCTGGCGCGCATTCATCCGAACGTCATGGTGAAGATCCCGTGCTTGGTGGAAGGGCTCAAAGCCATTCGCGTCCTCTCGCAGGAGGGGATCGCGATCAACACGACGCTCGTCTTCACCGTGCCGCAGGCGATCTTGGCCGCGAAGGCGGGGGCGACTGTCGTCAGCCCATTCGTCGGGCGGTTGGACGACATCGGCCATTCAGGCATGGAGCTGATCGAGCAGATTCGCGAGGTCTTCGATAACTACGAGTTCGAGACCCGCATCCTGGTCGCCAGCATTCGCCACCCTATGCACGTCGTGCAAGCGGCGCTCATCGGCGCGGACATCGTCACCTTGCCCTTCAAGGTCCTGGAGCAACTCATCAAGCATCCGCTCACAGATATTGGTCTGGAGCGATTCCTGAAGGATTGGGAGCGCGCGTACAAGCCCGTTGGATCAGAAGGGCCGCGAAGTGGGTGATTCCACGACGCGAGCGAACCACAGCGCACGCCTTTCCGGAGTCATGCGCGGGACGGATCCAGGGGAGCGCCGCGAGGATTGATGGTCTTTCACCGGCGCACGGGGCGGTAATCCTCACCCTCGATTTCGACAACGCGGCACATCTCGTGTAGGCGAGAGCGCAAGCGCTCGCCCACGCGGTCGGTGAGCGTCTCCTTCGTGGAGCTGGTTGATTTGTCCAGGAAATTCGAGGTGAAGATCGTGATCCGCTTCTGGTTGTAGCGCGTGTTGATGATCTGCGTCATCGTATCTTGCACCCATTCGGTCGGCTTCGCGGCGCCGAGTTCATCGAGGACTAAGACTTCGGCTTCATAGATGGGGGCCAGGATCCGCAGCTCGCTCGTTTGCGAGATGGGATTGTAGCTGTCCTGGATCTCTTTCAAGAGATCGCGAAAGTCGTAGAAGAGGCAGGGGACCAATTTCTGCCGGATCAGGTCCTTGATCGTCGCCACGGCAAGATGCGTCTTCCCGACGCCGCACGGACCGATGATCAAAAGCCCTCGATCCACGTTGGGATAATCCTCGACCAGACGCTGACAGATATACACGGCGGCCCGCTGCGTGTTGTTTCGGATCTCGTAGTTGTGGAACCCACATTCGGCGTATCGTGGGGGAATACGTGCCGCCTGCAGGAGGCGTTCAGCCACTCGTTGGGGATCCTGTCGGCATCGGCAGCGTCGGACCGTTCGCTCGGCCACGTACTCCCAGCCCGTATCGTGGCAGTAGGAACACGCCACCGTCCACGCGGTCTTCTTTTCCGACGTCGTCGGCATAGGAGCGCCGCTATTATAGTCAGTCGAGTGCCAAAGTGCAATCGTGCGGCTATTCGTATCCCCGACCCCGGTCGCCTTCGATCCGGAGGGAACACGAGACGATCCTCGAACGCTCGTCGCGCTCGCGCGCACGCTGCCCCTCATCCACAAACGTGGCCCTCGTCAGCCGGAAAAATCGGATGGGATGGACGCCGCGAAGGCGGGGAGCACTGCGCTGATGAGATGGGGCACCCAGAAGGAAGCAGGGGGCCGAATGGGCCAGGGCGCGCCCGCGTGCTCACGGAGTGTCGAATGTCGCCGCGTGGCTGCGTGGAGTTGAACAACTTAATGGAGGATTCAAGGGGGGCGAGAGCCCCCCTTCCGATGCTCACTGGGCCAGCTTCTCGATCTGCTCGCGAGTGAGTGGTTTGGCGTAGAGCATCTGCATCTTGTCAGCTCCTGACTTGAGGAAGACCCACTTCGTGGGATCAGTGGTCGTCGCCCTCGGATCGCCCGTGTAGTCTACGAAATCGAAGCGCAGTGCCCGTTGCCAATCCGGAGGAACGGGGATGACTCCACTGGGCCCGATGAGTCTCCTCTCTCGCTCATCCCACCGCGTCACGGTGATCTGTCCCGTCCGAGCGTATTCGGTGATTGCCGCATTGGCGTGACATTCACGGCAAGAGCGTCCTCTCGTCACAATATTGTGCGCACGATATGGCGCGATGGCGACGAAGGACTTCCCTTGGTAGGTCAGCGCCATGATTGTCGCGGGATAGATCTTCCCTGATCCTTGTCGTCGAACCAGGAGCGTGAAACCGCGCAGGACGCCATAAGGACGTTTGACGCCGGCTGCGACTTCGCTTTCAAAGTGGCAATTGTAACAGGAGATGACCGATTGCGCGTGGCACGCCGTGCAATCCACCGTCTCGCGATGGAGGTTGTGGCTGGTCGTCGCCGAGATCGTCTTATGGCACGTCTCGCAGGAAACATCCATGGCGCCAGGTTCCAACCAAGAGAGGTAGATATTCCCATCGCCGTGCATTTCTCGCTTGGTATGGCAGTTTCGGCACGTGAAGCCCAGCTCTCGATGCACGTCCGTGTACCGAAACGTCGTGATCTCCGTCGCCTGCCGACGGTGGCACTTGAGGCACGTCTCCTGACTCACTTGATCACCAACGCGGACATGGCAATCCGAACAATCCGGTCGGTATGTCGCGGTGTCGATCGGCGTCCCATCGGCCCGAGTGCCGGGGTGACATTTCAAGCACGTCAGCTGGTCTATGGGGATTCCCGTGAGCGCCTCGAAACCCTCGTTGTACTTACTGTACCACGTCTGCTTCCCGCGTCGCGTGCCGTGCAGGCTAGTCGCGAAGGTCTCAGTGATCGTCGGCCCCTGGCTCGTTGTCTCCTGAGCTGGGGACGAATGAGCTGGGGTCTTAACGGCGAAGTAAATTCCAGTAGAGGCGAGGAAGAGGGTTACGACAACGAGTTGGAATCTGCGCGTAGTCCTCTTGCGCATAGTCAACCTCCTTGCCGGTTGGTGATACAGCCGACCACGGCAATAGCAAATGCCATGCCATCATCACGGGTGACCTCGGAAGTTCGCTGTAGTCAATTGGTTGTGGAAATGCGCCGAGGCTTGGTGCAGGGGCGCGCTGGGGAAAAATCCGCGTCTCAAGGGGAAAAATGCACGGAGGTGACCGAAGCCCAAGAGGCGCTGCCGTAGCGCTACAACCGCAATCGGCAGCGCCTCCCTTGCTGCTCGGAAGAGGTGGTGATAAGATGATTGCCTCGCCATTAACGCGGTGAGGAGTGAGAGCGCATGAGCGACAAAGAGGGTGAGGTCACGTTCAAGGTCACGGATCGTCGCCTCTTCAATCCGGATGGGACGCTGCGCGCAGAGATTGTGGAACAAGAGCAGACGAGCACGCCGACGACGGCGCCTCTGGTAGAAGAAGCTACACCTTCGCCCCCGGCGATCGAGACATCGCCACTCTTTGTGGAATTGCTCGTGAATCTCATCTCCTCGGCGGAGATCAATCTGGGGATGTTGGAACATCCGGCTCTGGGGAAGCGGATCGTGGATTTGTCGGCCGCAAAGCAAATGATTGACTGGTTGGGGGCGTTGCGCGAGAAGACGCGCGGCAATCTCTCGCGCGAGGAGGAAGAGTTGTTCGATGGAGCGCTCACGCAGCTCCGCATGCGCTTCGTGCAATTGGCGAATCGGCAACCCAGGGAGCGCGAGGCTGGCGCTTAATAGCGCATCGCGCCTGCGGGGAGAAGGCGATCTCGCCCGTTCGGCCTTTTGGTGGGCGGCACAGACTCCACATCGCGGTCCAGGAGAGTCGTCCTCACTTCATCTGGTGAGCGATTGGTTCGACATGCGATGAAAATCATCCGCGATCTCTGGCAGGAAGCCATCGCGCGCCCCACGGTGGTGACATTCGGCGTCTTCGACGGGGTTCATCTCGGACATCAGCGGATTTTGCGCACCGTCGTCGCGCGGGCGCAAGCGCTTGAAGCGACGCCGACAGTCATTACTTTCGATCCACATCCCCGACACGTCTTGCGTCCGGAGACAGCGCCTCCGCTTTTACAAACGCTCGAGCAGCGATTGGAAGCCTTCGCGGAGTTAGGCATCGAACAGGTCGTCATCATGCGCTTCACCCGAGAAGTGGCGGCTGTTTCGGCCGAAGAGTTTCTGCTGACGTATGTCTTCGGGCGATTAGACGCGCGCGAGTTGTACCTAGGAAAGGGAGCAGCCTTTGGACGCGATCGGCAAGGACGGATCGAGCTGGCGCAAGAGATCGCGGCGCGATTGGGGCGACGGGCGGTGGAGATCGAAGAGGTCACCTTGCGCGGACATCGAGTTCGGGCGACGGTGATTCGGCGATTGCTGCGGGCAGGGCGAGTGAATCTCGCCCGACGGCTTCTCGGGCGTCCGTATGAGATTCGCGGCCGGATTGTCTCAGGATCAGGCCGAGGACGCGAGATCCTGGTCCCCACGGCGAATCTCAATGCCGAGAATCCCATCCTTCCGGCGACAGGTGTCTATGTTACCCTCGTGCGCTTCGCCGATCGTTGGTATCCGGGAGTGACCAATATCGGCCATCGCCCGACGTTCGGTGGCGATCCGCATGTGAGCATCGAGACGCATCTTCTGGATTGGGAGGGGGAGGTGCTCGGAGCCTCGGCGGCGTTGCGTTTCCTTCGCCGATTGCGGTCGGAACAGCGTTTCGAGAGCGCGGATGCTCTGCGGATTCAGATCGAGCGGGACATCGCGCGCGCGCGCCGATATTTCGCGCATCCTCGTGTTCGTGCCTTACTCGGCGAGACCCCGGAGCGAATTGACGCTCCATCGGGGGGATGGTACTCTTAGAAACTTCGCGGCGAGGGGGAGAGACACATATGGCAATTCGCCGAGTCATTCTCGCGAAGCCGCGCGGATTTTGCGCTGGCGTCGTGCGCGCCATTGGCATCGTCGAGCGCGCGCTCGCACTGTTCCCCCCGCCCATTTATGTCTTTCACGAGATCGTCCACAATCGGCACATCGTCGAACGTCTCCGTCAGCGCGGCGTCGTCTTCGTGGATCGGATCGCCGACGTGCCTGAAGGAGCGACGTGCATCTTCAGCGCCCATGGCGTCTCGCCTCAAGTTCGCGCCGAGGCCGCAGCACGAAAGCTGCGAGTCATTGATGCGACATGCCCATTAGTGACGAAGGTGCATCTGGAAGCCGTGCGCTTCGCCCGCGAGGGGTATACGATTGTGCTCATCGGGCATCCCGGACATGAGGAGGTCGAGGGGACGATGGGCGAGGCACCGATGCATCTGGTCAGCTCTGTCGCCGATGTGGAGCAGTTGCCGATGGAGAGTCCGGAGCGCATCGTCTACCTCACGCAGACGACGCTCAGTGTGGACGATACGGCGCATATCGTCGAGGCTCTGCGACGACGATTCCCCCATTTGGAAGCTCCGCCGAAAGACGACATCTGCTACGCCACGCAAAATCGGCAGAATGCCGTGAAAGCTTTGGCCCGCGAGGCGGATCTCATCCTCGTGATCGGTTCACAAAACAGCTCCAACTCGCAGCGATTGCGTGAGGTCGCACAAGCAGCGGGCGTCCCCGCGTACGTGATCAACGATGAGACGGAGATCCAGCAGGAATGGCTGGACGGTGCCACAACCGTTGGCGTGACGGCCGGAGCATCCGCTCCCGAAGAATTGGTCGAGCGCGTGGTCGCCTATCTTCGCGCGCTCGGGGCGGAGAGCGTCGAGGAGATGCCGGCTGAAGACGAGAACGTGTATTTTGCACTCCCCATGGAAATCGTGCGCCCCGCAGATCTGCTCGGCAAAAACCCGTGAACCAGCGTTTGAACCGATATGGCGAAAAAAGCCGTTGTCCTCTTGAGCGGGGGAATTGATTCGACGACGACGCTGGCGATCGCTCGGGCGGAAGGGTATGAGACGTATGCCCTCTCCTTCGACTATGGCCAACGGCATCGCGTGGAGCTGGAACGGGCGCAGGAGATCGCGCGAGTCTTCCAAGTGGCGAAGCATTTGATCATCCGAATTGACATGCATGAGATCGGCGGCTCGGCCCTCACCGATCCGACTGTGGCCGTGCCGAAGGATCGAGCAGCGGAGGAGATCGGAGCGGGAATTCCCGTGACCTATGTTCCGGCGCGGAACACAATCTTCCTCGCCTTCGCGCTCGCCTGGGCGGAGGTGCTCGGAGCTGAGGACATCTTCTTCGGAGCGAACGTCCTCGATTACAGCGGCTATCCCGATTGTCGTCCTGAATACCTGCGGGCGTTTGAGGAAATGGCTCGCCTTGCCACGCGAGCGGGCGTGGAAGGCCGAGCGCGATTTCGCATTCAGGCTCCGCTGCTTCGACTGACTAAAGCTGAGATCATTCGGCGCGGACACGAGCTGGGCGTGGACTACGGCCTCACCTGGAGCTGCTATGATCCGGTTGAGCGCGAGGGAGGGGTCCTCGCCTGCGGACGATGCGATAGCTGTCACATCCGACGTCGGGGTTTCGCCGAGGCGGGAATAGCAGATCCTCTGCGTTATGTGAGCTGAGGCGCAGAACAAGGCTAGCTCGAAGGCAGACAGGGGGCGTCCCTTCGGCTGGCGGACATTCACATAGGAGGTGAAGGGACGTATGCGGGTGAAGGGAGTTGGCCTTCTGCTCTTCTTCTCGCTCATTCGGGGAAGCGCCTGGGCGCAATCCGAAAGCGAGATCACGCTGCCGACGCTGGGACGCACGGAGTGGCTGATGCTTTGGGCTGTCCTGGCCTCCGCCCTGCTCGCCCTGTTGTTTGGCGCTTCCTTGGTTCGGCGAATACTCCGGCAGGATCCGGGACCGGAGGAGATGATCCGCGTCGCTCGGGCGATCGAAGAAGGAGCGATGGCTTATCTCGGCCGGCAGTTCCGCACGATGATTTGGTTCGTATTAGCGATTACCGTCCTGCTCTTCGTCGTGTACCGGAAGGTTTATCCGGATTGGAGATTCCCGGCGGGCATCGCGATCGCCTTCTTAATGGGCGTAATGGCTTCCTATGGCGCCGGCTATGTCGGAATGTGGCTGGCCGTGAAAGGGAACGTGCGCACGGCGAATCTCGCGCGCTCGAGTTTCCCCCGCGCGTTCGAACTCGCCTTTCGGGCGGGAGCCGTGTCGGGGATGTTCACTGTCGGCTTCGGGTTGCTCGGCGCGACGATCATCTTCTTGCTCTTTCAGGAAGAAGCGATGAAGGTGCTTGTGGGCTTTGGTTTCGGCGGCAGTCTCGCCGCACTCTTCATGCGCATCGGCGGCGGGATTTATACGAAGGCAGCTGATGTGGGAGCGGATCTGATCGGAAAAGTGGAAAAGGGCATCCCCGAGGACGATCCGCGCAATGCCGCGGTCATCGCCGATAATGTGGGCGACAACGTAGGAGACTGCGCGGGAATGGCGGCTGATGTCTTCGAGAGCTACGAGGTGACGTTGGTCGCCGCCATTATTCTCGCTGCTGCTACGCTCTTGGATCCGTCGTTCACGCAGTATTATGGAGAGCACGCCTCGGCGTTTGCCTTGAAGCTGGTCTTGTTCCCGTTGCTCGTGCGTGCCCTCGGGGTCTTCTCGTCCATGCTTGGCATTTGGAGCGTGCGCATGCGGAGCGGAGCAGTGAAAGATCCCATGCGCCCGATCACAGTGGGATATTGGGTCTCGGGACTCAGCTCGGTCGTGGGATTCGCTCTGCTGAATGTCTTTTACCTCGTGGATCCGGTGACGGGGCGGCCCGATTTTCGCTTCTTCCTGGCCACGAGCATGGGGATCGCGCTGGCTCTGGTGACGCTCTGGATCACTAATGTCTTCACGCATCCGGACAAGTCGGCGGCGACCGAAACGGCGATCTCCACACGGACTGGGGCGGCGACGATGCTCCTGACGGGCATGGGCGCAGGATTGGAGAGCACCGTATGGGCGATCCTGGCAATCGTGGGGACGATCGTGGCTTCGCTCCTGATCTTCGCTGGAAGTCCAGCTCTGGCTGCTTACGGGATCGCGCTCGCGGGACTCGGGCTTCTGACGACGACGGGATTCATCCTGGCCATGGATACCTACGGGCCGATCACTGATAACGCGCAGGGCATCTTCGAGATGTCCGGCATCAAGGCGGCTCCCGAAGTGGGGCGGAATCTCGCTTGGCTCGATGCCATTGGCAATACGACGAAAGCGCTCACCAAAGGGTTGGCCATCGCGACGGCGGTGATCGCGGCCGTCTCCCTGTTCAGATCATTCGTTGACGAGGCGCGGTTGCTCGAGAGGGGGATTCAGGTGAATCTGCCAGAGGTCTTCGCTGGCCTCTTGATCGGAGGCGCAGTGCCCTTCCTCTTCTCCGCCTTCGCGTTGAAGGCCGTTGGACGAGCGGCGCATCAGGTCGTCGAGGAGGTGCGTCGCCAGTTTCGCGAGAAGCCGGGCATCCTGGAGTGGAAGGAGAAGCCCGACTACGGGCGATGTGTGGAGATCGTGACGGCGACGGCCCAGAAAGAGCTAATCGGGCCGGGCGTGCTCGGCATCTTTGCTCCGATTCTTGTCGCCTTTGCGCTGGGTCCGGGAGCGCTCGGGGGATTCCTGGTCGGAGCGATCTTGACCGGACAGTTGCTCGCCGTTTTCATGGCGAATACGGGAGCGACGTGGGATAACGCGAAGAAGAAGATCGAGGACGGGTTTCTCGGCGGTAAAGGGACTGAAGCGCATAAGGCGGCCATCATTGGGGACACCGTCGGCGATCCCTTCAAGGATACGGCCGGACCATCACTCAATCCTTTGATCAAGGTGATGAACTTGGTGAGCATCCTCGTGGCCCCGTTCGCGACACGCCCGCTTACATGGATGGCTCGGGGAGGCATCATCGTCGCGTGCTTGGTCATGCTGGGAATGGCCGTCGCCTTCAGCAAGCGCGGATCGCTCGCGGAGGCGCTCCAGCAAGAGGTGTGGGCATCCGAAGGGAGTCGGCGAATGTAAGCCTCATCTGGAAGCGGAAAGGGAGATCTAACACCCGTCGTCTACCCTCCGCTTTGCCCTTCGGCCTTGTTCGGCTTGGAACCACGCTAGAAGATCCCACTCCTCCGCTTCTTCGAGCAGACGCCGATGTTCCGAGTCCCAATCCCGTGGCAAGCTCCCGAAGATCGGCCGGCTGCGGCGCCATCGAAAGAAGGCATAGTAGAGGATCCAAACCAGGATCCATAATGGCCCCACGATTCGAGCGATCTTGTGGGTCCAGAGCACGAGCGCGACCATCCCTCCGGTGCCGAGGAGGCCTAGCAGGCCCAAGAGGGGAATTCTCGTCTCCTTCACACGTGCGTTGAGAGGGACCATATAGGGACGCGGAACATGTGGCTCTCGAATCCGTAAGGCCAGCAGAGCCAGAGAGCTCAAGAAATAAGCCAGCATCGCCCCAAACGCGTACATGTTCGCCATCGTCTCCATCGCTTTGTGACCGCTGAGGAAGGCAAAGAGGGCTTCAACCATGGCGACCCCCGAAAAGAAAAGGATTGCGCGAGTGGGCGTTCGAAACCGCGGATGCACATGGGCGAGGCGTTCTCCGATGAGTCCTAACTCGGCCATACTGAAGGCCAATCGACTTGCTCCCATGATCCCCGTATTGGCTGAGATCAGAACAATCGTCGCCGCCAAAACGGCCGCGAGGGGGCCGGCGAGGAATCCGACAAGCGGGAGTTTGCTCGCCAGCAGCGCAACCGGATCTCCTTCGCGTGCAGCAATCTCCGACCAGGGAGCGATGCCGAGCGCGACCGTGGGAAATGCCAGGGCGAACAGGAGCACGACTCCGATCAATGTGAGCGAGGTTCGGGGAATTACCGTCCCCGGACGAACGGTCTCCTGAGCGGCTTGAGAAATTGACTCCAGGCCGACATAAGAGATCACCGCGATCGAAACGCCATAGAGCAAATCATGCCATGCGGGGAATTCCATTCTCCATTGATGCAGGAAGAATTCCGGTCGCCACGCGAAGGTGAAGCCCAGAACGATGATGCTCGTCTCCATCAGGAGATCGAGCGCGCCGAGGACCTCATTGAAGAGCGAGGATTCGCGGATTCCCTTGACATTGAGGATCGCCAGGAGCGCAATCAGTCCTGTCGTTTCAGCCAACCAAACGAGATTGACCTCCGAGAAAGGACCGAGCGACACCGAGAATTCGCGGAAGCGGGGAAAGAAAAAGTTGATGTATCCGGCCGAGGCCATGGCGAAGAGCGCAACGTCCACCGTATAGTCGAGCATCAGAGCGGCACCGGCAACCAAGCCCCAAAAATCACCGAGCCCGCGTAAGGTGAAATATTGGCCCCCTCCGGCCGAAGGATAGGTCGCCGCCAGTTCCGTGTACGCCAGACCGACCATCACGTAGACCACACCGGCGATGGCGAAGGCCAACGGTGTGGCCCCTTGGGCTGCCGCCATAACGAGGCCGAGAGCAACATAGACATCAGCCCCGACGTCGGCATACCCCCAGGTAAAGGAGCCCCACAGCGTCACTTCCCGCCGAAGGCGTGGCCGCTGAGATAGCATCTGCAAATCATCCATCGCATCCTCCTTCGCAGCTTTAAGTCACGCGCGGTCTGAATCAGATGCACGCGATGATCCAAGGAATCATCTCTCTGACTTGATTTCCACGTAGAGTGTTCAGCCTCATCTTCACCGAACCGTCAGTTTACTGACTTCACTGCGGATGGTGGATAGCATCATCCCGCTGCGACTGAGAGCCAAAAAACCAATGATCCATAGGGGAATCGTCAGAACGACGAACGCCACCACGGAGAAGCCGGCGGCCAGCGTCTTTTCCACCCCGAAGAGAGTGAGACCCACGACGGTGAAAAACTGATACGTCCCAACGTTGGCCGGCGCGTTGGGGACCGCCGTTCCGAGATGGACGATCAACAACACGACGAACCCAACCCAGAATGACAAGGGTAATCCATAGGCCCGCATGATCAGCCAGAACGCGAACGCTTGTAGGGTGAGGAACAGCAGGGACAGGCCGAAAGCTAGATAAACGAAGCGCGAGGTGCCGATGGCTTGAAGTCCGCTGACCAGATGGTCAGTAAATGACTTGATGATCTGCGGGGATCTCCAGCTGCCTGACGATCGAATGGTTGCTTCGGTAGGTGCCTTGGGCTTACGAAAGACGGCATAGACGAAGAGACCGGTGGCGATTAATACGACGACGCCCAAGATGTCAGCAGCTTCGATTAGATCTTTGGGCAACGGAACGAACAAGGCTGTCAGCCCAATGGCGCCGCCCAGCCATACACCGTCGAATAATCGCTCCACCGCCATCGAGGGAAGAATCGCCACAAATCGCGCCGAGATCCAACGGGAGATCAAATAGGCTCGGACCAGTTCACCAAAACGCATGGGCAGGACCTCGTTCGTGAACAAGCCGGCGTAAATCGCCTGAGTGGCTCGCAACACGGATACATCGCCGACGGGCTTGAGCAGGAGCTGCCACCGCCAACCCTGGCACACGTAACTCAGGATGTCGAACACGATGGCCAGCGCCACCCACCCCCAGTTAATGGCGACGATGTGATCCAGCAGCCTCTCGACATGAACATCATGGAACACCCACACCAAACACGCGGCTGCAACAAGGCAACCAAAGATCGCTTTGGTCAACCATGAAGCTCGTTTAGTTGGTTGAGCATCGGACAAATTCAACGAGCTGTCTTGTTGACCCATTCCAATCCCTCGCGGAGCGCGTTGAAAAATCCTTCGGTGTTGCCGTCAAACCGATGGTTTCGGGCTTCGATCAATTGAAATCGTTTCGGCTCTCTAGCGACGGAAAATAACCGTTTTCCCGCTTCCGGCGAAATGTACTCATCTCGGCTCGACTGGAGCATCAGAAGGGGCAGAGGAGACACAGCCGGCAGGTAGTCGGCGGTGAAAAACTTCGGCTCGTTGGGATCTCTCTTGGTGATGTAGGTCAGATTGTCGATCCATCGCCAGCCGAGGACATTGGATTCCGTCAGGCCGATGGTGATGAGACCGTTGAAGATCTTCTTGTTTTCCGGAGATGCTGCCGCCAGCACGCACAATCCGGCTCCTTCCGACCATCCCACCAGCGTGATGCGTTCACTTCCGTTGCGCATGATCCATTGGGCGAGTTGCCGAAAGTCATTCATCACATCCGTTTCCTTCAATCGAGTCTTTCCCGTGAAGCTCATCAGATATCGCTTGGTGTTCAATCCGTAGACATCATATCCCCAAGAAGCCATCGTCTGCGCGATGACGACGGCGAATCCCCGCCATCCGCCGTCGCCGGGAGCAAACAAGATTTTGCGATCGAGGCGCGTTCCGGTCGCCGGATAGAAATAGATTTCTTGTGCTTGGCCGCGAATGATCGGCGTGTTTTCCCCCGGCGCGGGAGTTTGCTCCCAAATGGGCACGAGCAAAAGCAGCATCACGCAGAAAAGTCGAAGGGGACTATTCATACTGCCTCTCCTTGCCATTCAGTTCCGAGAGCCTGCTTAAAGCCACGGCCAACTTCGGCAGATCAAGCGTGTTACGATAGACGGCGTAGCGAGGCTCCCAGAAGCTGGCGAACTTCGCTTTGTAACGTCGTAATCCTTCGTAGCTGAAGAGAAAATTCAAATGCTGGAAAAAATAGTGGACGGCCCGCTCTTCCAGCGAGGCGTCTTCTTTTTCCTGGAAACCGGACATCGGGGCCATGCCTAAATTGAAGCGCTCGAATCCTCCCTCCTTGCTGTGCAGGAAGAGCTTGACAAAGAGATAGTCCATAATCCCGTTCGGCGATTTCAACCGATGTCTCATAAGATCAATGGTTGCTTCTCCGGCGCGATAGGAAGGAATAATGTTGACGAATGCAAGGTTCCGACCGTCTTTGTCGGCTGCTGCAAACAGGGGCGTGGATCGGATGTAATTCGGCTCGAACCTCCCCAGTGTGAATCCTCGCTCTCGACGGCCCGGGATTTGTAGCCATTCATCGGAAACCTCCTTGGCCTGCATAAGAACCTCCTCCGAAATCGGCGGTTCATAGTAGACGGTGTGGACACCCAACTTCTCCAGTTGATTTAAGGTGTGTCGGAACTTCTTCATCGTCTTTCCTTCGAGACTGAATTGCGTGAGATCAACGATGGCGTCATCGCCGATTTTGAGTTTTTTGAACCCCAGGCGTTTGTAGACAGGCAAAAAATCGGGCAAAGTTTGGTAGAAGGCCAGTCCCCAATCATTGTCCTGGCACAATTCGTGAAATCGCCGGATGATATCCTCAATCTCTTCGTCGGGACCCACCGGGTCACCGAGCACGACGGCGAAATTGCCGGCCACTCGATAAGCCAGAAAGGATCGGCGCGATGGCGAAAAGAAAAACGATTTATCCGGCCACAGTTTGAAGTAATCCAGCGACGAACGCCCATGCATGGCCAGGATCTGACGTGCCCATTCGCGTTCCTGGGGTAGTGTGCGAAATTGATAGATGACCGGTCGGAACAGCGCAAACCCGCCATACCCGATGGCCGTGATGGTCATCAAGTAGAGGGAGTCAATGAACCAATGAGCATAATGCGTGCGCGGTACAATGTGGGGGTCGCCCATCAAAGAGAGGAATAGCAGAGTTCGCCGGATGGAATCGCCTAGGGTGAAGTTGATACCGAACTCTCTCTGATCCAGCAGCCAGAACCCCGCCACTCCATAGCCCAATGCGACCAGAACGGCGATGCCCATGCGAAGGAGTCCCGAGCGAAAATCCGGAATGCT
>JANWYV010000020.1 GCA_025055075.1 Blastocatellia bacterium | reverse complement strand
TCCGGACGACCGGCCGCCGCATACCCAGCGATTTGTCCCTCGATCAGAGCAAGATCAACGCCTCCGATTCCCGTCGGCTCCCCAGCGCAGAAGACGCCTACGCGCGAGGTCTCTTGAAATTCATTCACTCGCACATATCCGCGGCACAGTTCACATCCGAGAAGGAGCGCTAGCTCGACGTTCGGGACGAGATGAAATCCACAGGCCAAATAATCGCAGGGAATCTCCCATGTGCGCGATCCCTGCCGAAGGACAACGCCTTGCACCCTTCCCTCACCGCGTGCGGAGACGGGCCAGCACTCTAAGTGATAAGGGACGCGCCACAGTTGTCCTCGCAACGACACAGCTTGCCAGGCCTTGGAAGGGAATCGAAGAAGCGTCCACCCGAATGAGAGCACCTGCGAAGGCGAAGCTTGTTCCGCGATGGCGAGCACGTGCGCTCCTCGCGCTTGAAGGTGAGCAGCAACGGCCAGGAGTAAAGGCCCGGTTCCAGCCACGACGACGCGCTTGCCGCGAATCGGAAGCCCCATTTTCACGAGCGCTTGGAGTCCACCAGCGCCAAAGACGTTCGGCAGCGTCCATCCAGGGAAGGGCAGAAATCGCTCGCGCGCGCCCGTCGCGAGGATCATCGTCTCGTAGCGGACCTCATAGGTCGCTTCTTGGCTTTCCCCCAAGAGCGTCTTTGGCGCTACTTCCGCGACAATGCGAACACCCGTGAGAAGCGAGACGCGAGCGCGGCGGACTCGGTCGAACCACGAGGCGGCTTCCGATGAGCGAGGGGTCATCCATTCTCCTCGCCAAATCTGCCCGCCGAGCGCAGGACTCTCGTCCACAAGGAGCACGCGACGCCCGCTACGCGCCGCACTGTAGGCAGCGGCCAAGCCGGCCGGGCCACCACCGATGACAAGCACATCCGTAGCGAAGGAACGCACATTCGTCATTCGGTTCGCACATCCATCCCGTTTTGACACAAAATTTGGCAGCTACGACAATGCGGCTGACCATTGATTGTGACCCGGCATTCGAAGCACACCCCGATGCCGCAAAGCGGTCCCCGTAGCTCTCCGGTCACCGATCTTCGAATCCCCGCGATTCCGCTCGTGAGCAACGCCACTAGGACCGTCGTGCCAAAGGGAACCTCAATCGGCATCTCGTTGATCTTCAGAGAGACGACTTCAGGCATGCCGGATGCTCCATTCGGGAGGGAAGATACGGTTCGATGGCGATCGCTGACGGACGATTCAGCAATTGCGCGACAAGCAATTTGGCGGTTCCGAGAGATGTGGTGATCCCCAACCCCTCATGACCCGTCGCCAGATACACCCGTTCTCGCCCAGGAAGTGGACCGATCAGGGGGAGGTTGTCCGGCGTCGCCGCTCGAAATCCGATCCATGTTCGGATGACCGATAGCTCCGCCAACCGTGGAATGTATTCGCACGCGCGGGTGAGCATGCGCGCTAGCACGCCATGCTCTACGTAAGGGTCTTCCACATCATACTGGCGCGATGAGCCGATGAGCAGTTGTCCCGTCGGTCGCGGTTGGAGGTTGAAGGCCACAGCTTCGACTTCGTGCGCATGCGTGCTCTTGATGTACCCCACTTCAACGAGTTGGTGATTCGCGAAGCCTGGATAGCGTTCCGTGATGGCGAGATGTCCCTTTCGCTTTTTGATCGCCAGTCCAGGAGTCAACTCCGATGCCCATGTACCCGTCGCATTGACGATCACGCCGGCCGCGATGAATGATCCGTCTCGGAGTCGCACCCCATCCTCGTCAAACCGCACGGCAGGATGCCCGAGGAAGATGGTCGCTCCCCGATCCTGAGCCCGTTCCAGAAGAAATCGGGCGGCGCAGGGAGGATAAAGCACGCTGTCGCCTGGGACGAGTAACCCCCCTCGAAGACCTCTCCGAAGATTGGGTTCGGCTTCAGCTAAAGCTCGTTCATCCAGCAGCTCGACGGGGACGCCACGTTCTCGATAGAAGCGTTCTTTGCACCGAAGATAGCTCAGCTCTTCCTCGTCCGCCGCGATCCAAATGGTCCCGGATCTCTGGAATTCGCAATCCGGAGGAAGCTCTTCAGCGAGTTGATCCCAGAGCACCTGCGAGTAGCGCGTCAAGGCGAACTGCGCGTCGCTGTCATCCATGACGACGATGTGCCCCATTCCGGCGGCCGTCGCCCCGCCTCCAACACAGGCCGCTTCGATGACGGCGACTTTCAGACCCGCACTGGCACATTCGGCAGCGCAAGCTGCTCCCACAATTCCTGCTCCCACAATGACTACATCATACGCGCGCGGACTCATCGGCGAATGCCCCAGCAAAATGGGTCACGTTCGTCCAAGATCAGCTCGGCTTCCGCCGTGATGAATGCCGAGCCTGTGATGCTCGGGTAGATCACGCCATTGACGACGGAGATTGTGCCCTCGAATATGCTCCCGATGATGCTCTCTTGCCGATAGACCTGCCCTTCTTTGAGCTTCCCCTCGGCGTACAAACAAGCCATCTTTGCGCTCGTCCCCGTCCCGCACGGCGAGCGATCGTAGCTCTTCCCGGGACAGAGGACGAAATTCTTGCTATCGATTCCATCCCGTTGCGAGGGACCGAATAGTTCAATGTGATCGATCTCTTCACCGTTCGCCCCTCGAATGCCCTCTCGAGCGAGGGTTTGACGAATGCGCCAGGTGAAATCCGTCAGCGG
Source organism: Blastocatellia bacterium (assembly GCA_025055075.1). Taxonomy (NCBI): domain Bacteria; kingdom Pseudomonadati; phylum Acidobacteriota; class Blastocatellia; species Blastocatellia bacterium. The sequence continues at coordinate 170,538 of JANWYV010000020.1, read as the reverse complement.
TTCCACGTTCTCCAACGTCAGCTCGAACCCATGGTCATCCACGAGGAAGAACCAGTTCCCCCCCCAGGCGACGTCACCAATCACCGTTCCATATCCGGGGACATCTATGGCCACGCGCGCCGCCAGGCGATAGCTCGGCACGTTCCGCACAGTCACCGTGCCGTCCTCGTTCAACCGCGCCTCAACCACGCCTGCCGGTGTCTCAATCCGATGCGTTCCCGGGCCGATGCGGTTCAAATAGGCAAGGGTGACAACCAGCCCCATTGTCCCGTGGCCACACATCCCAAGGTATCCGACGTTGTTGAAGAAGATCACTCCGGCCGTACACGTAGGGTCCGAAGGCTCGCACAAGAGTGCTCCGACCCAGGCGTCTGATCCACGCGGCTCATTCACGATCGCTGAGCGAAAGTGGTCATATTCCTGCCGGAATCGTTCCAATCGCTTCGTGAGCGGGCCTGTTCCCAGATTGGGCCCACCATGAATCACCACACGCGTCGGCTCACCGGCCGTGTGCGAGTCAATGACATGAATGCGTCGCACCATCGTTCCTGACATCGGTGCCCTTTCGTAAAGATCCTTCCTCTATAGGAGGGAGAGCATGGAGGCATCAGGATCCGCGCACGGCGTCATTGCCTTCTCAGATCGCCGTACGCCCAATAGCGATTCTCGATATTGAGCTGGAGTAACGCCCACGTACCGTTTGAACGTTCGCGTGAAATGGCTCTGATCCGAAAATCCGGCGGCGAGAGCGATCTGACACAGGGGAGCATCCGAAGTCGCCAGCTCGCGACGGGCGAACTCCAGACGAAGTTGCCGAATGTAAGCCCCCACCGTGCACTTGAAATACTTGTGAAACATCTGTGCTAGATAGACCGGATGGACGCCTACGTTGTGGGCGATCTCCGTGAGGGTCAGGGGCTCTGCAAAGCGAGCGTGCAGCATTTCTCGTACCTGAAGAAGCCAAGGCGGAGGCTTTTGTGAAAGTGGTGCCGGAGAGCGACGTGAGGCCTCCCCCAAGATAGTCAGCACAAGTCCCTCGATAATCAATGGCGAGATATCATCGGTCCCTTGGAGAAATTCGCGATACAGTTTCGTGCCCAGATAGACGAGGTCTCCACCACGAAATTCCAATGCCTCTTCGATGATGGGGGCTTGGTCTCGTACACGCTCTAGCCATTTCGGCTCCAATTCCACAATGAAGAGACGTCCTCCCGTTTGGTGGAATTGCTCCATGTGCACCTCTTCAGCCGGATGGAAGATCAAAAGCGGAGGTTCGCACACGCGCGCTCGTGTTCCGAAGGTCTCTGTATATCCCCCTTGGAGCACAAGGCAAAGTAAGGCATGCCCGTGCGTGTGCTTAGGTGTCCTGAAGAGGGGAGAGTATTCTCGTTCCGAAAGGACGAGTCCCGGAGCCGCTCGGCTCCGCAAGGGTTCCCCGTAGAGGTATCCTAGGGGAAGTCGCTCTACGTACCAGCCTCCCCGGCCATTTTTCGCGCGCTGTTGCGCCTGCGCCATCGGCATTACCTCCCGGCCTCGAGTTGGCATATCATATATAATATAGGATATGCTTGACCGTCAAGCAGCCCTATGGCATAATTCGTGCCTCTAGCGCCGGTCCGGGTGTGTGAGCGAAAAGCCCTGGAGGGAGGAAGACCTCCATGGGGGGGCAGGAGGGGAACATGCGTGAGCGAATCGTGGCGGCACAGAAGCCAATGGGAATTGTGCGAAGATCGTTAGCCATGGAAGTAGCGGATAAGATTCGGGAGAAGATCCTCCGCGGCGAATTAAAAGAGGGCGAGCAATTGCGCCAGAAGGCGCTAGCGGAGGAGTTCCACGTCAGTCAAATCCCGGTTCGGGAGGCGCTTCGACAATTGGAGGCGGAAGGGTTGGTGACGATCATCACCCATCATGGGGCCGTTGTCTCCTCGCTCTCCCCAGAAGAGATTGAGGAGCTTTTCGAGATCCGGGCGGTCTTAGAATGCGCAATTCTTCGGCAAGCGATCCCACGGTTGACAGTCGAGGATCTGGCGCGAGCCGAACGCATTTTAGAAGCCTACGAACGGGCGCTGGATGCCGCCGATTCAGAAAGCTGGGGGGAGCTGCATTGGCAGTTTCACTCGACGCTCTATGCGGCGGCCAATCGCCCGCGCTTCATGTCTCTGATCCAGATGACGAATGTGAATGCGGATCGATACATTCGTCTTCACATCCGGTTCTCTCTGGAGATGCATCGGCAAGTTAAGCGAGAGCACCGGCTTCTCTTGGAATATTGCCGGGCGCGGGATGTGGAAGCAGCCGTGCAGTTGCTCGAACGGCATATTCTCAATGCCGGGAGCGAGCTGAAGGACTACATTCGGCGGTATCGAGAGGAGGAGTGACAGCGTTCGAGAAAGGAGGGACTATGTCGAGGCCAACGACATTCGGGGTGATTGTCGGAAATCGTGGATTCTTCCCTGCGCATCTCTGCGAGTCGGGGCGAAAGGACATCTTGCGCGTCTTGGAGGAAGAGGGATTTCAAGCGATCCTTCTCCCTCTGGACGCAACGAAATTCGGCGCGGTGGAGAGCTACGAGGATGCTCAGAAATGCGCCGAGCTGTTTCGCGCTCACCGCGAGGAGATTGATGGGATTTTGGTGACGTTGCCGAACTTCGGTGACGAGCGCGCAGTGGCGGACACGATTCGGTGGTCTGCGTTGAACGTCCCCGTTCTCGTGCATGCCTTCGCCGACGAGCCCGGGAAGATGACGATTCAATATCGTCGTGATAGCTTTTGTGGGAAGATCTCGGTGTGCGATAACTTGCGCCAGTATGGGATTCCCTTCTCGCTGACGCGGCGGCATGTGGTGCATCCTTCGGATCCCTCATTCCGGGAGGATTTGCGTCGCTTCGCCGCGACTTGTCGAGTCGTCCGTCGTCTGCGAGGAGCGCGCATCGGGGCCTTGGGGATGCGACCGGCTCCCTTCAACACAGTGCGCTATAGCGAGAAGCTCTTGGAGCGTTCGGGGATCACCGTTGAGAGCGTCGATCTCTCTGAAGTCATTGGGCGTGCCAACAGGTTGAACGATACGGATCCCGCGGTTCGGAACAAGCTCGATGAGATTATGGCGTATACGGATACCACGGGAGTCCCTCAGCCCTCACTTCTCAAGATGGCGAAACTCGGCGTCGTCATTGATCAGCTCATTGAGGAGCGCCATCTCTCGGCCACGGCTATCCAATGCTGGACGGCGCTGGAGGAGTACTACGGCATCGTCCCATGCACGGTGATGAGCATGATGTCGAATGCCTTTTTGCCGAGCGCGTGCGAATCGGACGTAACCGGACTCGTGAGCATGTACATCTTACAAGCGGCGTCGGAGAAGCCCGCGGCCTTGCTCGATTGGAATAATAACTATGCGGACGATCCGAACAAAGGTGTGCTATTTCATTGTTCCAATCTCCCGAAAGCGTTCTTCACCGACACGAGGATGGGGTATCAGGACATCATTGCCGGGACGGTCGGGAAGGAGAACACATATGGGACGATCCTTGGTCGGATTGCTCCTGGACCGTTCACCTATTGTCGGGTTTCCACGGATGATCTGGAGGGATGCATGCGGGCTTTAGTGGGAGAGGGACGATTCACGGAAGATGCCTTGGAGACCTTCGGTGGATATGGAGTGGTCGAGATCCCGAATTTCCAAAAGCTGTTGCAGGTCATCTGCCGGCGCGGCTTCGAACATCATGTGGCGGCGACGCGAGATACGGTCGCCGAAGCCGTAGCGGATGCCTTGAGCACGTACATGGGATGGGACGTCTATCATCATCAGTAGCGAAGATGTTGTTGGAGGAGGGACGCGTGTGGCCTTCTTGGATTGGCTGATCATTGCCCTCTACTTTGCCGGATTGCTGGGACTCGCATGGTGGGTGATTCGGAAGGGGAAGGAGACAGCCGATGACTATTTCCTAGCGGGTCGGAACCTCGGGTGGTTCATCGTCGGGGCTTCGATCTTCGCTTCGAACATCGGGTCGGAACATCTGGTTGGCTTGGCAGGTTCGGGGGCGACTAGCGGTGTGGCCATGGCGCATTATGAGCTGCACGCGTGGTGCTTGTTGGTCCTTGGGTGGGTTTTCATCCCCTTTTACATGCGCTCGCGTGTCTTCACCATGCCGGAGTTCCTGGAGAAGCGATACTCGCCAGCAGCCCGGTGGATCCTCTCGCTCATCTCGCTCGTCGCGTATGTGCTGACGAAGATCGCCGTGGGGATTTTCGCCGGTGGGGTCGTCTTCAGCACACTTTTGCCCGAGTTGCGTCTCACTATTGGAGGAGCGACGTTCGATAGCTTTTGGATTGGCTCAGTGCTCGTCGTGCTCTTGACCGGTCTTTACACCGTCTTAGGGGGCCTACGTGCGGTCGCCTACACGGAGGCGGTGCAGACGCTCATTCTCATTGCGGGATCGGTCTTGCTGACCCTCTTTGGGTTCGCGAAGTTGGGTGGGTGGAGCGAACTGCGCGCGGCGCTGGATCCCGACATGTTCAATTTGTGGAAGCCGCTCATCCCCCCTGGTCTGGAAGGGACGTGGGAACCGGTGAAGGAACCGGATCGGATCGCATGGTACTTCAACTGGAACTATCCGTGGTTGGGGATGGTGCTCTGCTCACCGGTCATCGGCTTGTGGTATTGGTGTACGGATCAGTACATTGTGCAGCGCGCTTTGGGAGCGCCCAACGAGCGAGAGGCGCGTCGTGGAGCGATCTTCGCGGCGTATCTCAAGCTGCTACCCGTCTTCATCTTCATCATTCCGGGAATGGTCAGCGTCGCGCTCGCGAAGACCGGTCGAGTGCCTGAGTTGACCGTGATGGTGGATGATCAAGGCCAAGTGATCTCTCATGCTGCCCAAGCGGCTTTCCCGCTCATGGTAAAGCATGTGTTGCCAGTCGGCGTTCGCGGGATCGTCGTCGCGGGCTTGCTCGCGGCCTTGATGAGTTCCCTGGCCGGAGTCTTCAATGCGTGCTCGACGTTGTTCACAATTGATTTCTACCAGAAGTTCCGCCCTTACGCATCGCAGCAACGGCTCGTCTGGGTTGGTCGTGTGGCGACGACGATCATGGTCCTCATCGGATTGCTGTGGATCCCCGTGATCCGAGGGGGGAGGGGATTGTACGATTACCTGCAAGGGGTGCAGGGATATTTGGCCCCTCCGATCTTCGCCGTCTTCTTCCTGGGCGTATTCTTGAAGCGACTCAATGGGAAAGCATGTCTGGCTGCGTTGATTGTGGGATTTGCGCTGGGCGTCTTCCGATTGATCGTGGATACGCCGGTGGCGCTCAAGTTGCCTGGCTTCGAAAATGGCTATCCCGAAGGCTCGTTCTTCTGGATCGTCAACAACATCTACTTCCAGTACTACAGTGCGTTCATCTTCCTGGTGTCCATTGCCGTTTTGATCGGCGTCAGCTATCTGACGGAACCTCCTTCTGAGGAACAGATTCGCGACCTGACATATGCGACGGTGACGCCCGAGCAGAAGCGGGCCTCTCGCCTGAGTTGGAATAAGTGGGATGTCATCCACTCAGGGATTGTTCTGAGCATCATCGCGCTCGCGTATCTCTACTTCCGAGGATGAGGGCGACCATGCGGACGAAGCGTTATGCCATCGGATTGGATTTCGGGACGAATTCGGTGCGCGCGTTAATCGCGGATGTTTCCAATGGGCGGGAAGTCGGAACGGCCGTGTGGAACTATGAGCATGGCGAGCAGGGCGTACTGTTGTCGCGCGATCCGAATCTGGCGCGGCAGCATCCGGCCGACTACGTTAAGGGAGCAGAGATGAGCATCAAGCGCGCCTTAGCGCAGGCGCGTCGAACGGTGCCCGGATTCCGACCGGAACAAGTCATTGGCATCGGCGTCGCGACGACCGGCAGTACGCCCATTCCCGTCGATGAGAATGGTCGTCCGTTAGCCTTTCGCAAGGAATTCGCGCGGAATCTCGCGGCGATGGCGTGGCTTTGGAAAGACCACACGGCGGTGGCCGAGGCTGAGGAGATCACGGAGCTGGCGCGGCGAATGCGTCCTCACTATCTCGCCAAATATGGCGGGGTCTACTCTAGCGAATGGTTCTTCAGCAAAATCCTGCACTGTCGGCGCACGAGCCCGGAAGTCTTCGGAGCGGCATATTTGTGGGTCGAGCTGGCCGATTGGATTCCCGCCATGTTGACGGGGACCGAGCATCCGGATCGGCTGATGGTCGGCATCTGCGCAGCCGGACATAAGGCGATGTACAATGAGATGTGGGGGGGGTACCCTGATGCGGAGTTCCTCGCGGCGTTGGATCCTAAGCTGGCCGAGTTGCGAGCGCGCTTGCGGCCGAAGGCCTATCCCGTTGATCGAGCTGTCGGAGGATTGACCGAGGAATGGGCTCGGCGGACGGGACTTCCCGCGGGCATCCCAGTGGCCGTTGGAGCTTTCGATGCCCATTTGGGCGCTGTGGGCGCCGGCGTCGCTCCCGGCATATTGGTGAAGATCATCGGGACAAGCACGTGCGACATCACAGTCGTCCCGAAGGATCACGATTTGCCGGACATCCCGGGGCTCTGCGGTATCGTGGAGGGAAGTGTGATCCCAGGCTACTACGGCTTAGAGGCGGGGCAATCAGCCGTCGGCGACATCTTTCATTGGTTCGTCGACTACATCCGACCGCTCGGACGTGCGGGAACTCACGAAGCGCTGGCTCAAGCAGCTGCTCGCTTGAAGCCCGGGGAGTCGGGTTTGCTGGCGCTCGATTGGAACAATGGCAATCGAACGATCCTCGTGGACCAACGGCTGACGGGACTACTACTCGGGCAGACGCTCTACACGACTCCGGCGGAGGTCTATCGCGCCCTGGTCGAGGCGACGGCCTTTGGCGCGCTCACGATCATCCAGCGGTTTGAGGAATATGGCGTGAAGATCGAGCAGGTGATCGCCTGTGGGGGGATCGCTGAGAAGAATCCCTTCGTCATGCAAATCTATGCTGACGTCTTCGGACGTCCCATTCGAATTAGCCGCTCCGCTCAGACCTGCGCCCTGGGGGCAGCCATCGCAGGGACGGTCGCTGCCGGAAAGCGAGCGGGAGGGTATGATACAATTCCGGAAGCTCAACGCGCGATGACGGGATTGAAACCGAAAGGCTTTCATCCGAATCCCCAGGCACACGCGATCTATCAGGAGCTGTATCCACTCTATCGCGCTCTCCATGATGCGTTCGGCACGAGAGAATGGCAGGGCAATCTCTATCACGTGATGAAACGGCTCATTGAGATTCGGAATCGCGTCCGACAATAGGAGGGGAGATGCTCGAAGAGCTGAAAGAACGGGTGTGTGCGGCGAATCTGCGGCTGGTCCGAGAGGGATTAGTGATCCTGACCTGGGGAAACGCGAGCGGCATCTCGCGTCGCGATGGAGTCATGGTCATCAAGCCCTCTGGGGTTCCGTATGAGCAACTGCGCCCCGAACACATGGTCGTCGTCTCTGTGGAGACAGGGGAGGTCGTCGAAGGAACCTTGCGCCCGAGTTCTGATACGCCCACGCACTTGGAGTTATATCGTGCCTTCCCCCAGATTGGAGGGATCGTGCACACTCACAGCCTCTACGCGACGATCTGGGCGCAGGCGGGACGCGAAATTCCGCCTCTAGGGACGACCCATGCGGATTACTTTCACGGTCCGATCCCGTGCACGCGGCCGCTCACGCCCGAAGAGATCGCGACGGACTACGAGGCGTACACGGGACGCGTCATTGTCGAACGCTTCGCCGGTCTGGATCCTCGGCATATGCCGGCGGTCCTAGTAGCGGGGCATGCTCCGTTCGTTTGGGGAGAAACCGTAGAAGCGGCGGTGGAAGTGGCCATCGTCTTAGAATACGTCGCCCATATGGCGTTAGAGACGCTTCGGTTGAATCCGTCTTCGGAGCCGATCTCTGAACCCCTCCTGGACAAGCACTTCTTCAGGAAGCATGGTCCGGGGGCATACTACGGGCAAATGAAGTGAAGTCGGTTCCTGCTTCTTCGCGAGACCCCCTAATCTCGTTCAAAGGCCTTAAGCGCATTCAAGACAAGAGCGCATAGTTTCCCCATACTTTTTGTGGAAAAGTCCTCAATTCAGGCGCTCCGCCCGTGGGGCGGGACGCCAGTGAAAGGAGGTTGTGTCTATGAATAGATTATGGCGTTGCGTACTCACCATAGGGGTCATCGGGTTTCTCTCCGTGGGTCCTGCATTGAAAAACGCGTGGGCCCAGCAACAGTTGGGCACCATTCAGGGAACGATCGTTGATCCCGCGGGCGCTCTGGTAGTGGGCGCGACGGTCACGGCGACGAACAAGGATACAAGAGAGACGCGCACGGTCGTCTCCAATGAGAGTGGGTTCTATCGAATCGTGAACCTGCCACCAGGGCGATACGATGTGAGCGTCGAAGCTCAAGGTTTCCGGAAGGCCCTCCGGACCGACGTCGTGCTCTTCGTCGGAGCGACCTTGGGGTTGAATTTCGAGCTGGAGCCCGGCGTGTTGGAGGAGGTTATCGAGGTAACGGCGAGCATCGCGCAGCTCCAGACGGAGAAAGCCGATGTCTCGGCTGTCGTCGAGCGAAAGAAGATCGTCGAGCTTCCGCTTCAGCTGCGGAACGTCTTTCAATTGGCGGCCCTGCAGCCGGGGATCACCGGTCTGGCTACAGGAGCGGATTTCCTGACGCCAGAATATGGCATCGGTGTTAACGCCAATGGTCAGCGTGGATCGGGGAACAACGCCTCGCTCGATGGAGCAAGCATCAATGGGAATCCATGGGGTGGGACGGTGCTCATAATCCCCAACGTTGAGTCGGTACAAGAGTTTCAAGTGATCACCAATAACCCCTCGGCCGAGTATGGGCGGAACTCCGGCGCCATCATCAGCATCGTGACCAAGTCGGGCACCAATGAATTTCATGGTTCGCTCTTCTTCTTCCATCGCAACGACAATCTGCGCGCGCTCAACATCTTTGCCCGTGGCGCGCTCCGACGCGATGCGACTAAAGAAGAGCGACAGCGCGTGGCTCCAGAGTTTCGCCGCAACGACTTCGGTTACAGCTTAGGTGGACCGATCCGCCGCGATAAGACGTTCTTCTTCACCTCGTATGAAGGACTCCGAGCGGCGACGGGACAGGCGTTCGTCACAACGGTCGAGACGAAGGAATTCGTGGATTTCGTGCTGCGCACGCGTCCTAATTCCATCGCCGCTTATCTCTTGAAGAACTTCCCGCCGCTCGCCTATCCGACGACGGGCCTGCGCGATTTAGGGAGCCCAGTTCCCGGAGCCACGCAGATCGGACCTCCAGATGGGATCCCCGATGTGGGGAGCGTGACAGTCGCTCCCTCGGGCGTGCGTAATGGGGATCAATTCAACATTCGAATCGACCATCTCCTGTTTGGAGGCAATGGCCGGTTACGCGGCACCTACTATCGCACGAAGCTTGATCCAGTGGATGTCGCTGTACGGCCCAAGTTCCGGCAACCCTTCCCGCATCGGAATCAATTCCTGAACTTGGCGTACACGCATATCATCTCGCCGCGCACAGTGAATGAGTTCAGCTTCGGGTACTTGCGGATGTACGGTCGCGCTCCGGATCTGAATCCCGAGTCGCCGACGATCACCATCAGCGGATTGGGTGCGGGGTTTGGTACGGCGTTTTGGATGCCCATCCGCTTCGCGCAGAATGTCTTCGAGTACAAGGACACGCTCACCATGAATCGGGGGAATCACGGCTTGAAGGCGGGATTCGAGATCCGGCGCGTTCAGGACAATCACGACTTCCATCATTGGAGGCGGCCGAACTACACGTTCAATAGCATCTTGAACTTCGCCAACGATGAGCCCTTGACCGAAGTGCGCGCAGTGGATCCGATGACAGGCTTGGAGACGGGGATCGGGGCCGGGTATCGTAACTTTGAATTCGCGGCCTTCATCCAGGACGATTGGAAGGTGCGGCGGAACTTCACCTTGAACCTCGGCCTGCGTTACGAGAACTTCGGGACGCCCAGCAAGGTCGGATGGAAATTCCAGAACATCATTTACGCCCCAGGGAGGAACGTCTTCGAGCGAATTGCCAACGCGCGCATGGCCTATGTGGATCAGTTGTACAAGTCGGACAATAATAACTTCGCGCCACGCTTCGGCTTCGCGTGGGACATCACCGGAAAGGGGAAGCTTGTTCTTCGTGGTGGGACGGGGATCTCCTATAATCGACTCAACAACACCGTCTACACCGATGAGAAGATGAATCCACCGCGGTTTGCAGCGGCTTCGACCGATGTGCGCACGCCGGGAGCGCCACCGATCGTCTATACGTTGGGGCCGAAGTATCCGCCCAATCCGGCGCTCGCGCGCGGTTTGGATGAGCGTGGGGGGATTCGGGGCACACGGGTGAACCTGCGCGTGGTGGATCCCAACATCACGACGCCCTATGCGCAGAACTGGTTCTTGGGGATTCAACGTGAGCTGCCCGGAGGATTGGTCGCGGAGGTCAACTATATCGGCTCCGTGGGGCGACACCTGCATACGGGCGATGGGCCGGGCGGAGAGAACTACAACCGCTTCGCCGGGGATCTGCTCGATGGCCGATTGGATCGGTTGAATCCGAGTTTCGGCATCATCAGCCTCGGCGAGACGGGGGCTAGCTCCAGCTTCCATGGGGGCACCATTCAGGTGAGCCGGCGCTATAGCCAAGGGTTCGCCTTCCAAGCAGCGTTCACCTTCGGAAAGGTGCTCGAGACTCCAGGAGCGGCTATGGAAGTGACGCGGCGCGATCTGGACCGCTCGGTCACAGGCTTCCATCGCGGGAAGAAGCTCTCGATCAATGCCATTTGGGAGATCCCATTCTGGCGGGAACGACCGGTCGTGCGGCATATCCTTGGGGGATGGCAGCTCAATGCGATCGTGCAGATCCAGTCAGGGGCGCCATTTAGCGTCTTCCATGGAGCTGCTTATCCGCGTGGGGACTTCAATGCGGACGGACAGACGGGCGACCGACCGCACACACCGAGCTGGGGGAATACCAAGCGCAATCTGAGCCGCAGCGACTTCCTGCGAGGGATCTTCACCGTGGCTGACTTCCCGCTGCCGGCTCCGGGAACGTTGGGGAACCTCGGTCGGAACACGTTCCGCGGTCCGTGGTATGCGAGCACGGATCTGTCGCTATTTAAGAATTTCCGGGTGACGGAGACGGCGAGCGTCCAGTTCCGCGCTGAATTCTTCAACGCCTTCAACCGCGTGAATCTGGGGACGCCAGTGGCGGATCTGAACAGCACGCTCTTTGGGCGCTCGACCGGTGTAGTCGGAGATCCGCGTGATATCCAGCTCGCTTTGAAGATCCTGTTCTGACGCGCGGAAGGGGGCGGGGGACGCTTCGGAAGATGTCCCCCGTCCCTCCTCTCTTTTCAAGAAATGCAGATACCACGTGCTATGGAGAAGAAGCAGAGGGGGCGATATACGCGTCGCGCGTTCTTGGAATCAACGGTTGCGGCCGGGACCGCGCTAGCACTGACACGAGCGTGGTCTCATGTTGCGTTCCTCTGGGTCGCGCCCCAGACCGCAGATTCTCGCATCGAAATTTTGTTAAACGAACCCATCGGGCGGATCGCTCCGGAAATCTATGGGCATTTCATTGAACATCTCGGAGGGGTGATCTACGATGGGGTCTGGGTGGGAGAGAACTCGAAGATCCCCAATATTGGGGGCATCCGCAGAGCGCTCGTGGAGGCGATGCGGGAGATCAAGCCCGGGGTCGTGCGCTGGCCCGGCGGATGCTTTGCCGATGCCTATGATTGGCGCGATGGGATCGGACCTAGGGAGAAGCGCCCACGTCGAACGAACTTCTGGGTAGATAACCGTGAATGGCGTGAGGTGGGGATCGTCCCGCAGAAGTATGAGCCGAATCACTTTGGTACTCATGAGTTCATTCGTTTCTGTCGTTTGATCGGTGCTCAACCGTACATCGCTGCGAATCTCCGCACGCTGCCGGCGAGCGTTTTCCATCAATGGATTGAATACTGTAACTCCCCGCCAGGTAGCACCACATGGGCAGAGATCCGCGAGGCTAACGGCGATCGGGAGCCCTTCAACGTTCGCTATTGGGGGGTAGGCAACGAGTCTTGGGGATGCGGGGGAAATTTCACGCCGGAAGAGTACGCGATGGAATTCCGTCGCTTCACGACGTGGGCGGTACCCGACTACGGCGTCGGGCTGCGATTCATCGCGGCGGGACCGAGCGGACGAGACCTCGAATGGACACGACGGTTCTTCTTGAAGATCGCTGAGCGGCGTGCATTCGATCGGCTCTGGGGATGGGCGCTGCATCACTATTCGAGTTTCTCAGGCGGGGAGGCTGTCGACTACGATGCTACTGGATGGTATGAGCTTCTGCAAAGTGCAGATCGCATGGAGTCACTCATCACGGCCCATTGGCAGGTGATGGGGGAGAGCGACCGGGAGCGCCGCGTCCGACTCGTCGTGGACGAATGGGGCGCATGGTACCGGATGACGACGAACATCCATCCCACGCATCTCTTCGGCCAGCAATCTACGATCCGCGATGCGGTGCTCGCCGGATTGACGTTGGATACCTTCAATCGCCATGCCGATAAGGTAGGGATGGCCAATGTCGCGCAGCTCATCAATTGTCTTCACTCGCTCTTTCTCGCGCATGAGGACAAATTCGTCCGAACGCCGACCTATTATGTCTTCGCCATGTACGCCGATCATCAGGAGGGGCAAGCCGTACGGACGATCTTCTCAGCGCCGCGCGTGACTTGGACTGATCGAACGAACCGATCGCAACTGTTCTGGGGACTCAACGGGTCGGCTTCGGTGAAGGGCAACGTTGTGACACTCACAGTGACCAATCCGCATCTGTCAGAGGCGCGTGCGACCGAAATCCTCGTCCGTGGGGCCACGATCGCTTCGGCGCGCGCGACGATCCTCACGGCGCGCCGTGTCCAAGAGTGTAATACATTTGAGAATCCTCTCGCCGTCGTCCCGCGGGAGGAAGAGGTTCCGATTCGCGCGCCGATTTTGGTCTATTCGTTCCCTCCAGCATCGGTCACGAAACTGCGCCTGGTGCTCTCGTGAGCGGTATGGGGGCGACGCTTGGCCGGCGATCCACATTGAGGGGAGCATGAGAGCGCTTCGCGTTGGGATCGTGTTTCTGTTCATGGGAGCGTCCATCTGGCCACAATCCTCATGGATGCCACCGAACGATTATCCTATCACCGCCGTCCCATTCACCGACGTTCGGCTCGAGCCGGGATTTTGGCAGGCGCGTTTGGAAACGAATCGCGCGGCCACCGTGCCGCACATCTTGCGGCAATGTGAAGTGACGGGGCGAGTGGATAACTTCCTCAAGGCTGCCGGCAAGATGGAAGGCTACTTTGAGGGATGGTGGTTCAATGATTCGGACGTCTATAAGTCCATCGAGGCTGCTTCCTATAGCTTGATGCTCCATCCCGATCCCGAATTGGAGCGCTACTTGGATGATCTCATTGCGAAAATCGCAGCCGCTCAAGAGCCGGATGGATACCTGTTCACGCCGCGTCGGACGATGGCGCCGAATTATCGGTTCGCGGCGTCCGTGGGGCCGGAACGATGGTCGAGATTGGAGTCCAGTCATGAGTTGTACTGCCTGGGACATCTCTTCGAGGCAGCTGTTGCGCATTATCAAGCGACGGGGAAGCGCTCGCTCTTGGAGATTGCTCTGAAGGGCGCCGATCTCATAGATCGTGTGTTCGGACCGGGGAAGAGACGAGCTGTCCCGGGACATCAAGAAGTCGAAATTGGATTGGTCAAGCTCTATCGGGTGACCGGGGATGAGCGATATCTTCGCCTGGCGAAATTCTTTCTGGACGAGCGCGGACGTCCCCATGGTCGTCGGCTCTATGGGACGTACAGCCAGGACCATAAGCCGGTTATCGAGCAAGAGGAGGCCGTCGGACATGCCGTTCGGGCGCTCTATATGTACATGGCGATGGCAGACGTCGTCGCCCTGCTGCGCGACCCAGCGTATGCTCGGGCTTTGGATCGGTTGTGGGCGGATGTTGTCGGCAGGAAGATGTACGTGACGGGTGGGATTGGGGCAGCCGGTGGGCACGAGGGGTTCGGAGCACCTTACGAATTGCCGAATCTCGTGGCGTATTGTGAGACGTGCGCGGCCGTCGCCTTCGCCCTGTGGAATCACCGAATGTTCTTGCTTTCCGGAGAGGGCAAATACATAGACGTGCTCGAGCGCGTTCTCTACAACGGATTGCTCTCGGGCGTCTCCCTCGATGGTCGAACGTTCTTCTATCCTAATCCTCTGGAGTCGGACGGTCGCCACGCGCGGAGTCCTTGGTTCGCCGTCGCTTGTTGTCCGCCGAATATCGCGCGCTTTTTGTTCCAGATGCCTGGACTAGCTTATGCGCACCAGGGGGATCGACTCTACGTTAATCTCTTCCTGGCCAGCCGTGCGACCATACGCATGGCTGCTCAAAGAGTCGTCGTCAAACAGGAGACGATGTATCCCTGGCAAGGTGAGGTAACGCTTACGTTCGAGCCGGAACGTCCCGGTCGTACCTTCACTGTGCTCTTGCGTATTCCCGGGTGGGCACGCAACGAAGCTGTGCCGAGCGACTTGTATCGTTTCGCTGAGACCGTCCGGGAGCGACCTCGCATTTGGATAAACGGACGCCCGTTCGCCTATACCGTGGACAAAGGATATGTCGCTATACGTCAGCGATGGCAAAAGGGGGACGTGGTAAGGCTCGTCCTCCCCATGCCGGTCCGACGCGTGGTGAGCCATCCGCAGGTCGTGGATAATGTGGGAAAGGTGGCTTTACAGCGAGGGCCGATCGTCTATTGTCTGGAGTGGCCCGATGTTCCTGGGGGAAACGTTGTGAATTTGGTCTTGCCGGATGAAGAACGCCTTCACGCAGAATTCCATCAGGATCTGTTTGGAGGGATTCAGGTCATCCGCGGGACAGCCATTGGACTTCGGTGCGTGGATGCCGCAGGGAAGATTCAACGAGAGCGTGTCTCCTTCATGGCGATCCCCTACTATGCGTGGGCGCACCGAGGGCGTGGCGAGATGGCCGTCTGGCTGGCTCGTGTGGAATCGGCGGCACGTCCTCTGCCCTGTCCGACGATCGCCTTCCGGGCGAAGGCTACCTCTTCCGGAGGGGATGCTCGGGCACTGAACGATCAGCGCGAGCCGCGCCATTCTGCTGATCGCTCGAATCGGTATCTCCATTGGTGGCCCCGGAAGGGGACAACCGAATGGGTGCAGTACGACTTCGAAACCCCGACGCGGGTTTCCGCCGTCGAAGTCTATTGGTACGATGACACGGGCATCGGCGAATGTCGCGTCCCGAAATCCTGGCAGCTGTTCTATCGAGAGAACGGTGAGTGGAAACCCGTGAGGAATCCAAGCGAGTATGGAGTCCAGAAAGACCGCTACAATCGCACGACGTTCGAGCCGGTGGTCACGGATGGCTTGAGGATCGTCGTCCAAGCACAAGAAAACTTCTGCGCCGGGATCCACGAGTGGCGAGTCTATTGAGATTTTGGAGATGCATTGGCAGGCGAATTTCATTGAGGGGGAAGGCGATGCGTGCCCACGTGTTGTTGCTCTTCCTTATGCTCGTGGGAGGACCATTGAATTCAGCGGATCGGGAGGCCACCGTGGTGAAAAAGGAGATTTTCGGTCGGACGCCGGACGGGGAGGTCGTGGAGCTGTATACGCTCACCAATGCCAAGGGGATGGAAGTGAAGATCACAAACTATGGGGGGATCGTCGTCTCCCTTCGCGTCCCAGACCGACAGGGGCGATTCGACGATGTTGTGCTCGGATTCGATCGTTTGGAGGATTACCTGAAGGGGCATCCTTACTTTGGGGCCATCATCGGTCGGTATGCGAACCGAATCGCCGCGGGCCGGTTCGTCTTAAACGGCGTCTCGTATCAGCTCACGCTTAATGAAGGGCAGAACCATCTCCATGGTGGGCGAAAGGGATTCGATAAGGTCGTTTGGAAAGCACGTCCGGTCAGATCCGCGCGAGGCATCGGCGTGAGGCTCACCTACTTGAGCCGAGATGGAGAAGAGGGGTATCCGGGGAACCTCGCTGTGACGGTCACCTATCTCCTGACGGAAGAGAATGAGTTGCGGATCGAGTACACGGCCACGACGGATCGCGATACGATCGTCAACCTCACACACCATTCGTACTTCAATCTCGCTGGTCAGGGACGTCGCGACATCCTTGATCATCAGCTTCAGATCAATGCTCAATACTTCACGCCAATTGATGCGAACTTGATCCCGACCGGCGAGATTCGCTTCGTGCGGGGGACGCCCTTTGACTTCACTCAGTTGACGCCGATCGGCGCACGGATCGAACAGCCTGACGAACAGCTACGTTTTGGCCGGGGATACGACCATAATTGGGTATTGGATGGCCCGCCTGGGGAGCTGCGTCTGGCCGCCCGCGTTGTGGAACCGAGTTCAGGACGCGTCCTAGAAGTGTGGACGACGGAGCCCGGATTGCAGTTCTACTCCGGAAATTTCCTCGATGGGACGATCGTGGGGAAGGAAGGGCGGGTCTATCGGCATCGGTATGGCTTCTGCTTGGAGCCGCAACACTTTCCTGACTCTCCCAATAAGCCGCACTTCCCTTCCGTCGTCCTCCGAAAGGGCGCCCGCTATCAAACGACGACCGTCTACAAGTTCTCCGTCGCGCCGTAGCTTGCATTGATCTTCTCCCATTCGATGAGGAAGCGGTTGACGGACCGCCCGTTCGTCCCCTTTGTCTTTTCGCAGCGTTCGCCCGCTGTGCTAAAATCTCCCATCTTCGCGAGGAGGGCGAGGCAATGGGAGAGCGTATCGAGTTCGACGTGTTATTTGTGGGGGCCGGACCAGCGAGCTTGAGCGGGGCGTTGCATCTGGCTCGTCTCATTCGGCAGCATAACGAGCGCGTCGAGGCGGGGGAGCTTCGCGAGCGACGGCTTGAAGTCAGTATCGCCGTGATCGAGAAAGGGCGAGAGGTCGGAGCGCATATCCTCTCAGGCGCCGTCCTCGACCCTCGTGCGCTTCGGGAGCTTGTCCCCGATTTCCTCGATCGAGGGGCACCCCTCTCAACGCCGGTCGTTGAGGACCATGTTTGGTTCCTCACGCGGCATCAAAAGATCGCAGCCCCCATTATTCCCCCACCGTTGCGCAATCACGGGAATTATATCATCTCACTCGGTCAATTCGTCCGGTGGTTAGCGACACTCGTCGAGCAGGCGGGGGTGGACATCTTCCCGGGATTCCCTGGCGCTGAACTGCTCATTGAAGACGGAGCGGTTGTGGGCGTGCGAACAGGCGATCGCGGAGTGGATCGGAGCGGCAAGCCCAAGGAGAATTATGAGCCTGGGGTCGAAATTCGCGCGAAGGTGACCGTTCTTGGAGAGGGCGTCCGGGGGTCTTTGGCAAAAGTCCTTATCGAACGGTTCCACTTGCAGGCGGGTAAGCACCCGCAGGTCTACTCTGTGGGGATCAAGGAGCTTTGGGAAGTGGAGTCAGGACGCATCGCGCCCGGGACGGTCATTCACACACTCGGGTATCCGTTGGATTCTCGAACCTTCGGAGGCGGATTCCTGTATGCTGGAGCAGAGCAGCTTGTGAGTGTGGGGCTCGTCGTGGGGTTGAGCTACGAAGATCCGTGTCTGGATCCGCACCGGCTCTTCCAGCAGTTCAAGATGCATCCCGCGATCGCGCGCATCCTGCGCGGAGGGAAGCTCGTTCGGTATGGAGCGAAAGCGTTGCCCGAAGGAGGGTACTATTCGATCCCCAGACCGTATGTGAGTGGAGCGCTGCTCGTCGGCGATAGCGCCGGATTTTTGAATGCTCAGCGGTTGAAGGGAATTCATCTGGCCATGAAGTCAGGCATGTTGGCAGCTGAGGCCATCTACGAGGCCTTGCGACAGGACGATTTCTCGGAGCGACAGCTCGCTCGATATGAGGCGCTAATCCGGGCCAGTTGGCTGCATGACGAGTTATACCGTGCTCGGAATTTTCACCAGGCGATGGAACGAGGCTTATGGTCGGGTCTCTTCCACGTCGGACTACAGATGCTGACCGGAGGGCGGGGATGGCGCGATCCTCTCCCGGCCATTGCCGGACATGAACGGATGCGGAAGCTGACGGAATACCACCGAGAGCGGGGGGCCGGATGTCCGCCGCCGGACTGGAAGCCCGATGGTGTCCTGACTTTCGATAAGTTGACCGACGTGTACTATTCCGGGACCTCCCATGAGGAAGATCAACCGTGCCATTTGCGGATCGCCGACTTCGACATCTGCCATACGCGATGCGTGGTCGAATACGGCAACCCGTGTGAACGCTTCTGTCCGGCCAACGTCTACGAGATGATCCCGACTCCGGAGGGGCGAAAGCGCCTGCAGATCAACGCCTCAAACTGCGTCCATTGCAAGACATGCGACATTATGGACCCATACCAGATCATCACCTGGGTGCCTCCGGAGGGAGGGGGCGGGCCGAATTACCTGATCCTGTGACGGAGACCTGATTGGCCTCACCTTCGGCCCAGAGGCCAATTTCACGCACGCTGCATCCCTCGACTTCCCTCTTCGAGGGATTTCGGGTAAACTTGTACTTACAGCAGGCTTGGGGTCATGGTAGCACGTGCTTTGACGATTGCAGGCTCGGATTCCGGTGGGGGTGCGGGGATTCAGGCGGACCTGAAGACCTTTACGGCGCTCAGAGTCTATGGGCTCTCGGTGTTGACAGCGATCACGGCACAGGACACCTGCCGGGTGGCCGGCGTGATCGAGCTGCCAGCGGATTTCGTCCGGTTGCAGTTGGACATTGTCCTGCGCGACATCGGAACGGATGCGGCGAAAACGGGTATGCTTTCAAGCCCGGAGATCATTGAAGCCGTGGCCGAAGGGATACGGGAACATCGAATCGAGCGGTTGGTCGTGGACCCGGTGATGCGGGCCAAATCAGGAGATCGGCTCTTGCGCGCGGAGGCGGAGGAAGCGTTGGTTCGGCGACTGCTCCCGTTGGCCTATGTGGTGACGCCGAATATCCCGGAAGCGGAAGTCCTCGCGGGCGAGCCGATTCGATCGCGCGAGGACATGCGGCGAGCGGCGCGGCGTATCTTCGACTTGGGGCCACGGGCAGTACTCATCAAGGGGGGGCATCTAGAGGCCGGATCAGAAGCCGTGGACATCCTGTACGATGGGCGGGACCTCTATGAGTTCGCCGCAGAGCGCGTGCCAACGCGGAATACGCACGGAACGGGTTGCACTTATTCGGCGGCCATCACGGCATATCTGGCCCAAGGCCATGGCTTGCTCGACGCGGTTCGGAAAGCGAAGCACTATGTGACGATGGCCATCCGGCATGGATTCTCGCTCGGTCGAGGTCACGGTCCGCTGAATCACTTCTGGAGCGAAGGCGAGGCAGTGTAACGGCACAGGTCATCCGCCGAGACTCCGGCGAACGAACGCCCGCATAGCGCGAATACTCGTAGCACAAGGCAATCGTCAAGAATATGCGAACCCTCGGGATGAGGGTTTGCATCTAAGTAAAGTGAAGTTCACAATGAGGGGAAAGACAATGGTCGCGAAGATCGCCAAACAAGAAATTACCTTGAACTTACCGCGTCGGCCGACGACGGTCGAGCGGTACTTGAAAATCGTGAAATTCGCGCTTGGCCGCAATCGCGACGTTGAGGCAGTGGCGAAGCATTTCGGATGTTCTCCGGCGACGGTGCTCAATGCTATTCGCGCGTTCGGGGTGACCTACGATCAAGTGCGACGGCGGCGTACGCTCCCGCAGTTGAAAATCGCCGAGGAATACATTAAGTCGGAGCGGCGCTTGAGCGAACGGGATCAGAAGATCGTTGAGATGTATAACAGTCCGGAAGCGCCGACGCTGGAGCAGATCGGGCGCGCCTTTGGGTTAACGCGTCAGCGCGTTCATCAGATCTTGAAGAAAGCGAAGGCGTTCGGGGTGAAGCTCGTCGAGCGCAAGACACCTCCGGAAGGCCATTGGATCGAGCGTTGCCAGCTCTGCAAGCGAATCCTTCAGCTTCAAGAAGAAGAGCCGATGCTGACCCGTCGTCAGATCGCTGCTCGCTTGAATGCTCCCATCTGGGTGGTCCACTGGCACTTGAATCGGTTGAAGGCGCGTGGATTGGTCAAGCGACATTTCGGATATTTCCGCAGCGAGCGACTGATTCAAGCGATCAAGCTCTACAACAGCAATCCGGAGGTGAGTGCTTGGAAGCTCGGACGCATGCTCGGGTACAAGAACTTGCCCGGGATCTTCTGCGAATTGGAGAAACGAGGACTGGGGTATCTGCTGCGGCCTCGGAGCCGGCGCATAGCGAGACGGCGTCGAGCAGCGCAGTCGGGGACGGTGATCGACGCAAAGCAAGCGTTCCGCAAGCGGTGTGCAGGGAAGTGACTCAGGTCGCGTAAGGAGGGCTGGGCATCTGGAACGCGAGGACGATCGGCCGCGCGTGGAATTGGGGGGATTCGTCTCCACCGGCGAAGGGGTGGCGCGATATGAGCTGTTGACTCCGGAGCCAGTGAGCATGGAGAAACTGTGGGGCGGACGGTTTCGCGAGGCCTTGAATCCAGAGATCGCTCGGTTCAACACTTCGTTTCCCTTCGATCGCAGGCTCCTCCCTGCCGATATTCGCACCAACGCGGCGTACTGCCGCGCCTTGCAGCGAGCGGGCTTGCTCTCCGAGGAAGAGGCTGCGCGAATTGTTGAGGCCCTCGCACGGATTCTCGAGCAGGTGGAGCAAGATCCGGGAGCCCTCGATCGCTATGCCGCTGAAGACGTCCACAGCTTCGTTGAAGCGCGCTTAGCGGAATTGGTCGGCGAATCGGCGTACAAGCTCCGCACCGGTCGGAGTCGGAACGATCAGGTGAGCACGGACCTTCGACTTTATCTCCGCGAGCAGTGTGATCTCTGGCTCGCGGAACTCCTCGAGTTGGAGACGGCCGTGCTCGATCTGGCCGAGCGATATGCGGGAGTCTCGCTCCCCGGATATACGCATCTCCAGAGGGCGCAGCCCATTCTGTGGGGACACTATTTGCTCGCCTACTTCGAGATGTTCGAGCGCGATCGGGAGCGAGTGAGCACGGCGCGGACGCGCCTTAATGTGCTGCCTTTGGGAGCAGGAGCGCTCGCCGGGACGAGCGTCCCGATTGATCGCGAATGGTTAGCTCGGGAGTTAGGATTCGAGCGCGTGGCTGCGAACAGTCTCGATGCCGTGAGCGATCGCGATTTCGTGCTCGACGTCCTCTTCGCCGCTGCCGTGCTGCAAATGCACCTCAGTCGCTTGGCCGAGGATTTCATCCTGTACGCGACCTCGGAGTTCGGATTCCTCACACTCGGCGATGCCGTCTCCACCGGATCCTCGCTCATGCCGCAGAAGAAGAATCCGGATGCTCTGGAACTCATCCGCGGCAAGGCCGGCCGCGTCTTCGGTCATCTGATGAGCGTGCTCGTGATGATGAAGGGCTTGCCGCTCGCCTACAACAAGGATATGCAGGAAGATAAGGAGGCCGTCTTCGATGCGCTGGACACCGTGCGCGCCTGCGTGCGCGTGGCGACGACGGTGCTCCACCATGTGGAGCTTCGTCCAGAGCGAATGACGCATGCAGCGCTCGGCGATTACACGAATGCGACGGAGCTGGCCGATTATCTCGTGCGCAAAGGACTGACCTTTCGCCATGCCCATGATCTCGTCGGACGGATCGTCCTGTATGCCGCTCACATGGAGAAAAGCCTCAGCGAACTTTCGCTCGAGGAATATCGGCAATTCGCTCCTCAGATCGAGGCGGACGTTTACGAAGCGCTCTCTCTCGAACGAGCGTTGGCCTCGAAGCGAACGTTCGGTGGGACAGCGCCAGAACGCGTTCGAGCCGCTCTACAGGAAGCACGGCAGAGAATGAACGCCTTGCGGCGGGATCGAGAAACGATTACGTCGGGCTGATCATCGTTCCCGAACCCTCGTCCGTGAAGATCTCCTGAAGCAAGGCATTACGCCGACAACCGTTGAGAATGTGCACGGTCGTTCGCCCGCGCGAGAGCAGGCGTAAAATCGCATCGGCTTTCGGCAACATCCCTTCGGTCAAGCATCTCCCTGCGAGTAACTCCTCAAGTTGAGCGAGTGTGAGGCGCGAGAGTCGAGTCGTCGGATCGTTTCTGTCCAAAAAGATCCCATCCACATCCGTCAGCACGAGAAGCTTCTCGGCGTCCAGATTCGCCGCCAGTTCCGCGGCGATCGTATCGGCGTTGACATTGAAGATGTTCCCTTGCGCGTCGGCAGCGAGGCAACAGACGACCGGCAGATATCCGTTCTCCAAGAGCAGAAGGAGGAGTCGGCCATTGACGGATTCAACGTCGCCGACGTGACCGTAATCCACGATCTCCTCGCGTCCAGTTTCCGGATTCAGGATGCGTTGCGGATGTCGGCGGCGGGCGCGAACGAGCTGTCCATCGAACCCTGTGAGCCCGACGGTGGGAACGCCCAAACGGTGCAGAGCAGCCGCCACTTCGGTATTGATTTTCCCAGCGAAGATCATCTTCGCGAGTTCTAACGTCTCATCGTCAGTGACGCGCCGTCCGAGGACGATCCTCTGCTCAACGCCCAATCGTCGGGCCAAGTGGGTCACCTGCTGGCCTCCGCCATGGACAACGATGATGCGAATGCCCACTTGATGGCAGAGGACAATCTCTTCGGCCAACGACTGAAGGATCGCCGGTTTCTCGGTGACCTTTCCACTGAGCTTGATGACGAAGACCCTCCCCTTGAATTTCTGGATGTAGGGGAGCGCTTCGCGCAACAACTCCAAGCGATCGTGATTCATCATACGGATTCCCTTTGCATCGGCCCTCACAGAAGCATGGAGAGTAAAGCCTTTTGAACGTGGAGGCGGTTCTCGGCTTGTTGGACCACGAGGGAGCGTTCACCGTCAAGGACGGCGTCGGTCACGACGACATTCCGACGCACGGGGAGGCAATGCATGAAATATCCCCGACTGGTCAAGCGCATGAGAGCTTCGTCTACGATCCACTCCCGATAGGCCTTCCGTACCTCTCGCTCTTCTTCCCACCGGCCATAATAATGACGACTGCCCCAACTCTTCGCGTAGATGACCTCGGCGCCGCGGCAGGCTTCCCACCGATCGTGCAGCACGCGCACGGAACCTCCGTTGCGGTGAGCGTGTGCGCGGATCGTGTCCATCAGCTCCGGATCCAACTCGTATTCCGGCGGGCAGGCGATCGTCAGATTCATACCGAATTGCGCGGCGATCAACGCGAAAGAGTTCGGCACGGCCATCGGCAGCGGCTTCGGATGATAGGCCCAACAGAGAACGACCTGACGTTGATCCACGAGCCCGAACGTCTCTCGGATCGTCATCACATCGGCCAGCGCTTGCAGCGGATGGAACATCGCTGATTCCAGATTGATGACCGGCACCGCGCTATAGCGCGCGAAGCTGCGCAGGATCGGATCGTGCCGCTCTTCCTCGAACGACCGGAGAGCGGGGAAGCTGCGCACGCCGATAGCCGCCACGTATCGAGAGAGCACGCGCGCCGCTTCTTTGATGTGCTCGCTTCGGTCGCCGTCCATGACGACGTCCTCGCGATATTCGAGCGTCCACGTCCCCCTCCCGATGTCGAGCGCGACGACGTGGCCTCCCAGTTGGTGAATAGCAATCTCCATCGAAGCGCGCGTGCGCAGCGAGGGGTCGAAGAAGATGAGCGCGATGGATTTTCCTTTCAGAGGACGCCCGTGTCCGAGCGCTTTGTACTGGATCGCCAGATCGAGGACCTCGGATAATTCCTCACGCGTGAACTCTCCGGTGGTGAGAAAGCTCCGTCCTTTGAGCGTCGCGCGAGGTCTCGGCCAACGCTTGATTGAGAGGGCCATGACTCGTCCTCCTTACGGATGGCTTCCCGGCCACTTCAGGCCTAGTGTCTCATCTAAGCCGAACATCACGTTCATGTTCTGCACGGCTTGACCGGCTGCCCCCTTGACCAGATTATCAATGGCCGTGAAGACGATCGCCGTTCGTCCCCGAACCGCCCAACCAATGTCGCAGAAGTTCGTATGCTTCACCCACGTGATGTCCGGCGAGACGTTGGGCCCGAGCAATCGCACGAAAAAAGCGTCGGCGTAAAATCGGTGAAAGAGATCGCCGATCTCTTCCGCCGTCATCGGCTCCGCGAGCGTGAGATAGAGCGAGGCGAAGATCCCGCGCACGACCGGGGCCGAATGCACTTGCAGAATGAGACGCTCGGACCAGCGGTCGTCTTCCAGACGAGCGAGCGCCTGTGCGATCTCTGGCAGATGTTGATGGGCGAAAGGCTTATAGGCGAAGAAGCTGTTGGCTCGTCGCGGATGGTGCGTCGTCTCCAGTGGCTTCGCGCCGGCGCCCGAGGAGCCCGTTTTCGCATCGGCGATCGCCGGGCCGACGAGCAGCCGGGCCGACACAAATGGAGCGAGTCCGAGGAGGACAGCCGTGGCGAAACATCCAGGATTCGCTACGCGCGTGGCGCGCGCAATCTCCTCGCGTTGCAACTCGGTCAATCCATAGACGAAGCGTTCGAGATGCTCCTGAGCGCTATGCAGTCGCCCATAGTGCGTCTCGAAGGCTTCGGGATCCTTCAACCGGAAGTCGCCGGCCAGATCAATCACCTTCGTTGATTCGGGAATCCGAGGGACAAGCTCCATGCTCCGTCCGTGTGGCAGCGCGAGGAAGATGCAATCGAGCCCTTCGGCGAGCGAGCCGATGGTGTCAGCCGTCGGCGAGGGGAGGAAGCGGAACTCTGCCAGTCGCCGCAGATTCGGATGGACGTCGGCGACCAAGCGCCCAGCTTGCTCGTGAGCCGCCACCCACGCGATCTCTACCTCTGGATGGAAGAGGAGGAGACGCACCAGCTCTCCCCCTCCATAGCCCGATCCTCCCACGATCCCCACGCGAATCGCCATCGTTCTCCCTCTTCAGCGCGCGGCATTTCGGAAAGCGAGAACCTTCTCTTCCACGAGTCGGTAGAGCTTCTCGCCATTTCTCATGGCGTTGGCTGCTGGAATCCCCCACTCGCGCTCGATGAATTCGCGTCCCATGGCACTATCGGTGACAGCGCCTGAGATGACCGTGATCGGCACGCGCTTGGCCGCGAGAAGTCGAACTCCTCCCCACGCCCCGACGAAATCGCTGGCGCAGAAGACCGTCGCCGCCACAAACCGCAACAGCTCCGCATCCTCGAAGAGAACGTGCACGTTGTAGCCACCAATGATCCCATCGCCCAACTCGAGGACGATCACGTCCGGTTCGACGGTATTCAGTTCAGCGATGAGCGCTTTGGCGATCGCTGGAAGATTGGGCGCGGAGACGGTCGAGGGATACCCGCAATCGAGGAATGAAAGGGTCTTGATGGCTCCATGGTCCTCCATATTCAGCGTGTCGCGCAGACACGCAATTCCGGTAAGCTTGGCCGCAGCGACACGATACCCCACGTGCGTAAAATGTTTGATGAGTTGTGCCGCAGCGAACGTCTTCCCCGCGCTCATGCAGGTCCCCGCGACCAGAACGAGCGGACATGATCGCTCCAAATGTTCGCGCGGCGGGATGGCGCCCTTCGCGATGTTCAAGATCGCCGGCACGGGCGCGCCGTCCTCATCGGCGACCATGCCGAGTAATTCGACCTCGATGGCCTCTCCGAGCTCATTATAATGATCTACACAGCGGCCAATTACTCCACCAAGGTTCAGGATGTGCAGCCGATCCCCCGGAGAGAGTTTCGGAGGAATGTCACCGACGAACCCCTTGAGCGCTCGTCGCTCTCCGAGTACGCCCACAATGAGATCATTGCGGTTGATCTTGCAGAGTCGTCCGGTGGGCAGTTCCAAGTGATTGTACGTGGCGTTCTCCGTGAGGACACGCACGACGACGACATTACCTGCCCGTGCTTCGCAACGCGTCGTCACGGGAACCCACGGAGAGAGTTTCAAGTTCACCGTCGCCGATCCGATCTTGTCCACTCGCATGAGCCGGAGTTCCGACCCGTCCGATCGCCGAGATATTTCCACCACGCTATCTTTCTCGCTCACGCGTCCGTTCCTCCTATTGCGAAATAATGGCCTCGACCGGTTCTCGCATTCGTTGCAAGCGGAGCCGAAGGGCATTCAACTTGATGAAACCGGCAGCATCCCGCTGGTCATAAACTTCATCGGCCTCGAACGTAGCGTATTCCGGCCGATAGAGAGAACACGGCGATCGGCGTCCGAGGACGATGCAGTTGCCCTTGTAGAGGCGCAATCGGACCGTTCCCGTCACATTCTTCTGCGTCTGGTCAATGAAGGTCCGGAGCGCCTGAAATTCCGGCGAATACCAGAACCCGTAGTAGATCAACTCGGCGATCTTTGGGATGAGGGCATCGCGGAGTCGCCCGAGCTCTCGATCGAGCGTGATGGACTCCAGAGCGCGGTGCGCGATATGCAGGATCGTCCCCCCCGGCGTTTCGTAGACCCCGCGTGATTTCATGCCGACGAAGCGATTCTCCACCATGTCCACGCGCCCGATGCCGTTCTCTCCGCCCAATGCGTTCAGCGTCTCCAGCAGCGCGACGGGATTCAAACATTCACCATCCAGCGCGACCGGCACGCCCTCCTCGAACGTGATCTCGATCGTCGTCGGGCGGTCGGGCGCTCGCTCCGGCGAGACCGTCAGCAAGAACATGTCCTCAGGCGGCTCGCGCCAGGGATCCTCTAAAATCCCCCCCTCATAGCTAACGTGCAAGAGATTGCGGTCTATCGAATAGGGCTTCTCGTGAGTCGCATTCACGGGAATACCATGCCGCGCCGCGTATTCGATCAACTCGGTGCGCGATCGGAATTCCCACTCGCGCCACGGAGCGATCACTCGGATGTCCGGATCGAGCGCATAATACGTCAGCTCGAAGCGCACCTGGTCGTTCCCTTTGCCCGTCGCTCCATGGGCGACGGCATCCGCTCCTTCTCGTTTCGCGATCTCGATCTGATGCTTCGCAATGAGAGGACGCGCCAGACTCGTCCCCAGCAAGTAGAATCCTTCGTACACGGCATTGGCCTTAAGCGCCGTGAAGACGAAATCGCGCACGAATTCCTCGCGCAAGTCTTCAACGTAACAGCGGCTCGCGCCAGTGGCGAGCGCTTTCTCCTGGAGGCCCGTCAATTCGTCCCCTTGGCCGATGTTGGCTGTGAATGTGATGACCTCGCAGCCATATCTCTCCTTGATCCATTTGAGCATCACCGACGTGTCCAACCCTCCCGAATACGCGAGCACGACTTTTCGAATGGCTGTCTCCGACATAGATTCCTCCTCCGAATGGTTTCAAAAGGAGCAATGCCCCACGTCACGCTCCCTCTCGAAGAGATCGCCGCCATGTGAAGAGCTGACCGATGCGCAGGATCGCCTTGCGCTGCGCCTCGCGATCTTTCACCGCGACGAAGACCGTGTCATCGCCGGCGACTGTCCCCACGACTTCCGGAAAATGCGCGTTATCAATCTTCAGGGCCACCGAGGGGGCTTGTCCCGGCTCCGTCTTCACGACGATGAGATGATCGCCCGCCGTATCGAGATGGAGGATCTCGAGCACGCCGGCAATGGGATGCATCAAGCGCGGGAGCGCGTAGTAGCCGTTGATCTTGATCGCGCCCAAGCGAGCTAGGTCTCGTGAGACCGAGGATTGCGTGGCGCGAATCCCGCGCTTGCGCAACTCCTCGACCAGCTCGGCCTGCGTCCGAAAGCGCTTAGTCCGGATCAGTTCGAGCACCTTCTCTCGCCGTGTCATCTTCTGCATAATATGCAAAATTCCTGCATATCTCGAAAATGGATGCATACTTATACGCAAGGTCCCGCCCTCTGTCAACCCCCTGTTAAACCCTTCGGTGAATTTCCGCGCGATCGGCTTGTGCGAAGCGGGAGTCTCTGATAGAGTGGAGACCGGCTTGGAGAAAAGCGATGAGGAAAAACCGGAAGGAACTCGCGATCACGCTCATCGAGCTTCCCGCGACCGTGGATGGAACCCTCGATGGGAAATTGGCAAAGGATGTGTATTCGCTTCTCGATTTTCCGGCGCGCGGCATCCCGCTCTTGACGGCGATTGTGAAGGCAGCCGGGTATGCGAACACGGTGGCCATTAATCCCAAATACAATCGTCGGACGAAGGGACATCTGGATCGAGGAGATTGGGCGCGGTTGCTCTCGTCGGACATCGTGGGCATTTCGGTCATCACGCGAACAGCGCCGCAATCGTTGGAATTGGCGCGGCTTTTGAAAGAGGCGAATCCGCGTATTGTGGTCGTATTCGGCGGGCCTCATCCGACGGCGTTGCCGCAGGAGGCCTTGCAGTATGGAGACGTCGTCGTTCGACATGAGGGGGATTATACGTTCCCGGAGCTTTTGGAGCGCTATTGTGAGCATTTCGAACGTCCGCATTTGGAGGACGTCCGGGGGATTGCCTATCGGACGTCCGAAGGGGAAGTGCGGCTCACCCCAGATCGACCTTTTTTGACCTCAGAGCAGCTCTCGGCCTTGCCATTTCCTGAGTACACCGAGAACGAACGGCGCTTCGTCACGCATCTGGTGGTGAACACCGCGCGCGGATGCCCATTTGAGTGCGAGTATTGTTCGGTCATTGATAACTTCGGGCGTCAATTCCGATTCTTGGATGATGAGGCGGCAATCGCGCTGATCCGATACACTTTGGGGGTGAAGCGGTGTCCGATCTTCTTCGGGGATGACATCTTCAATGCGAATCGGGCGCGGGTGAAACGCCTCCTCGATCGCCTTCTGCGCGAGGGGATTCGAATCCCGCGCTGGTTCGCTCAAGTGCGTGTGGAGGCGGCTAACGATCCGGAGTTGTTGCGATTGATGGCGCGGTCCGGATGCGCCTGCGTCTTCATCGGGCTCGAATCGGTCAACGATGAGACGCTGCGGCTCTATCACAAGCATTCAACTCTGGAGAAGAACCGAGCGGCGATTGAAACGTTTCATCGCGTGGGGATTCGCGTGCATGGGATGTTCGTGCTTGGATCGGATGCGGACACAGTGGAGACGATCGAGCAAACGCTGCGCTTCGCAAAGGAGATGAATCTGGACACGGCGCAATTTTTCGCCTTGACGCCGGTCCCGGGACCGCCGCTGACGGCCCGCCTTGAGCGGGAGGGGAAGATCATCGCTCCCAAGCGGTGGCATCTCTACGATGCTCAACACGCCGTCATTTGGCCAGCGAAGATGACGGCCTATGAGTTGCAAATGGGGACGATCCGGGCCTCGCTCGACTTTTACTCCTATCGCGAGGCGTGGCGACATTTGAAGGAGAGGCGAAGCCTCTTCAATTTCCTGATTCGGATCAAGGGCCGAAAGCTGGCGCGGCAGATCGTTCGAGACAGCGCGCCATATCTAGCGGCCCTCAGGCGATTGGAAGAGTGGCGGCGCCAAATCGAGAAGGCGCACGTGGAATGGAGCGAGCGAATGAAACACGTGGTCGAAGACGAGCATCTCGGAGCGGAGGAGAAGGAGGCGCGACTGCGCCAGCTTTTGGAGGAAGTAGTGGCGCGGATTCGCGCTGACGCGGATCTCTTCGCTGCGGGATTTGGTCCATATGTCCAGCCGTTCGCCGACCGCCTCTGTGAGAAGCTCCGGCGGGAGTTCGAAGCCCTCGTAGGCGTCGGGAGGCTCTCGGGAGAGACGGCGATCGCCGGGGAACCTGCGGTTCAGTAATCAGGGGAGGAATTGTCGGATCATGGGGTCGCGGGCGCTCCAGAAGAATTCATCCGTGCCGTCGAAGATCACGCGTCCTTCGGCGAGCATGAGGATCTTTGTGTTGATCAAGCAGAAACGCTCGCTCTCCCGGCGAAAGAGGAGCTTGCCGTCAGCCGTGCGTTCGTAGAAATGCGAGGCGAGATAGCGGACTTCGTCCATGTTCTGCGTGATCCAGAGCGAGGTGACGCCCTGAAGGTCCCGTAAGCGCATGACGAGTCGGCTGATGCGTCGGCCGATGACGGGATCGAGTCCCGCGAGGGGCGAGTCATAGAGGATGATCTCCGGGTCTCCGACGAGCGCACGCGCGATGGCCGTGCGTCGGCTCATCCCGCCGGAGAGTTCGTTGGGCATCATCCCATAGGCGTGTTCGAGGCCCACCCATCGTAACGTCCGCCGCACCTCAGCTTCTACGTCTTCCAGGGCGTATCCCTGTTCGAGGAGCCGGTAGGCGACGTTCTCGGCGACCGTCAGCGAGGTGAAGAGCGCATCCTCTTGGAAGACGACGCCGATCTTCTGACGAATCTTGAGAAGCGCTTCCTCAGGCAGGGCTGTGATCTCTTGACCGTTCACAAAGATCTGACCCTCATCGGGGCGCAGGAGACCAATCGCCAGGCGAAGGATCGTGGATTTCCCGGAGCCCGTCGGTCCCAAGATGATGCGCATTTCGCCTTTGTAGACCTTGAAGCTGACCCGATCGAGGACGCGCCGCGGCGGATCATCGAAGGCTATGGAGACTTCGCGGAATTCGAGGACGGGATGATCTTCCGAAGGTGAAGGAGGCGTCTTCATCGCGTTCCGACGATCGGAGAGCAGTCGTTCCATCATTCGAGCATCAGCTCCTCGAAGACCTCTCGCTCTTCCACCTCCTCGAGCGCACCGATGAACTCGCGGACGTAAGGATCTTCCGAGCGGCGAAGTTGCTCTTCTGTCCCACTGAAATAGATGCGACGGTTGCGCAGGATGAGGAATCGTGTGTTGATGAGCGAGAACGTCTCATCCTCGCGATGGAGAGCGACGATCTCCCCAGTGGGGCCCCGCGTGTAGAGGACGGAGGAGAGGAAGCGCACATCGTCCATGCGGTGGGTGACGAAGATGGAGCTGACGCCCCGAAGATCGCGATATTTGGCCGCCAGCTCGCAGAGCGTCCGAGCGGTGGGGGGATCGAGTCCAGCTGTCGGTTCATCGAAGAGTAAGATCTCGGGACCACCGACCATCGCTCGCGCGATGGCGACCGCTCGACGCATGCCACCGGAGAGTTCACCGGGGAGAGCATGAAGGTCTCCCTTGAAGTCAATGAATGCGAGCTGGCGCATGACCTCTTCCTCGATGCGCTCCTCGGGCCATCCCTCCTCACGGAGCCGGTAGGCGACATTCTCGTACACACTCAGGCTATCGAAGAGGGCGCCGGATTGGAAGACGATCCCGATCTTCCGGCGGACGGCCAGAAGTTCTTGCTCGCTCATGGAGGTGATCTCCTGGCCGTGGATGAAGATCTCCCCTTCATCGGGTCGGATGAGTCCGAGCGTGAGCCGCAGGATCGTGGACTTCCCGCTTCCGGAACCGCCGAGGATGACCGTCATCTCGCCGGGTCCGACCGAAAAGGAGATGTCTTCGAGCACGAAGTGCTCGCCATCATACGAGTGCCAGACGTTCTTGAACTCGATGACCGAATGTCGTTCGGACATCTGCCGCTCACCCTCGTCGCGAGGTTACGTGCGAAGTTCGGTTATAGCACAAAGTCAGCCTCTCGGGCTATGGGGAGCGCCCTTCGGGCGTTTGACAAGCAGGGGGACAGCGGGATATAAGATCGGCGCGCGAAGGTGCGTCGTGCGAGGCGAGCATGGCAGGCGTGGGGACATACATCTACTGCACGCGCTACAGCGAGTTGAAGTCGGTGTTGATCTGTGCCATTCGGTGCCCCTATGCGCTCAAATGCCAAGATTGGGCGGGGGCACTCACGAGCGATCGGCGCGAGCGAATCGAGGAGGAGGTGAACGCCTACGCCCTCGCGAAAGGAGTGACCGTGGATCCTGAGGTGTGGCATCCCTTGCAGAAGAAATCGAGGCGACGTGTGAACGCCAGGGAGAAGGGGGCGCGAGTCGCTGAACTCTCGTCGTCGGGGGCGTCGCGGCTCTCCTCTCGCCAGCGTCATTCTCAACCTCAGGAGGAGGCACGCATGGGAGAAGTGAAGCGTGGAGAAGTGAAGCAGGCCGCAGCTCCCTCTGACGTCAAGGGGGTGGAATCGAAAACGCCAGCGCGCAAGAAGCGCGCCGCTGCATCTCCCCGTCGGCGGAAGGGAGGGACGAATCCATCGGGAACGATTTTCCTCATCCTGGAGCAGAACGGCCGATACCGAGAAGTCAAAAGCGAAGAGGAGATGAAGCGCATCGCCATTGAGAGTGCTGGTCGAAACAAGAAGGGGCTGCGCTTCGCGCGCGCGACGCTTCTGGAGGTCGAGGTCACCTTTCGCCCGGTCCGGTGATAGCGATGCGCCATTTCCTATGGCGCATCGCCAAAAATACGGTTCGTCGTCCGTCTCATCCGAGACAGAATCCGACGTTCACGAGGCCAACGCCGATGGGAACGACAAAGCCCAGGCAAGGGACGATCTTAAAAAACGGCGGCGTATTGGTGAGGACGACGTTGAAGCCGATAGCTGGGCCGATGATCCCCAGCAGTGACTGCATGGCCTCGACCTCTTTAGCTGACGCGCGCTTGGGAAGCGGTGTGAATTTATATTCGGTGGCTGGGAGAGTGGCGACGATGTTTCCGAACTGGTCCCGGAAGTTCAAGGAGAGGCGACGCGTTTGCGGATGGCCCCCAATTTCGAGCGTATAGAGTCCAGCCGCCAGTGTCTTATTCTGCACGGAGAAGGCCTTCCCAGCTTCGAGAAGGCCTACCGTCCCCAATCGTCGCGGATCCCAAGAGGAAGCCGGCGTCAGCGTCACCGGCGTGTCGCCGATTTGAAGGAGTTTCGCCTGACTCGAATCAATCGTCGTCCCGACCTCCAGGGCGCGATTCTGGACGAAGAGATCGAGCGTTCGGAAGAGGCTCTGGACGTCGAGGCCCTCTACGTCAACGATCCCGGGATCTTGGGGGAGATTGGAAGAGGCCGTCCGGAGCGAGGGGGAGAAAAGGATCGGTGCGAGCGCGAGCATCGTCAACGCTATGTGTCTTTTCATCGTCTTTCGCCTCCGAAGAAGATCTTTCTCGAGAGCGATGTCGCGGGAGGAGGATGACCTCGCGCGACGTCCTCTCCGTTCGTTCATCCGCCAGATGGGACGGCGAGGCAGCGAGCGAGCGTTGCACGGATTTTTCACTCCATCGGGCCTCTTCGGGGAAGGGCGCGCCTCTTGTCCTTCTGCTGAGGCTTCGCGTAAAATCCCCCACTCCGTGGGAGTGAGGAAGAAGATCAGGAGGGAAATGAACGTATGTTGCGACGCGCGCGCCATCTGCAAAAGGGACTGGCCATAGTCATGATGACCGCGACGATCTGGGCCGGGCAGCGAACGGTTCCTTCTCCGAGGGAGTATCTGGGATTCGATATCGGAGAGGACCGTCGGCTGGCCAGCTGGCCGCAGATCGTCGAGTACTTTCGGCGATTGGATGAGGCGTCGGATCGCATGAGCGTCGTGGAGTTGGGGCGGAGCACTGAGGGTCGTCCTTTCATCATGGCGATTATCTCAGCTCCGTCGACGCTCGCGCGATTGGAGGAGTATCGGCAGATTCAAAAACGACTCGCCGATCCGCGCGGCCTCTCCGAGAGCGACGCGCGGGCGCTCATCGAGCGTGGGAAAGTCGTCGTCCTCATTACGTGCAACATCCACTCGACTGAAGTCGCCAGCGCGCAAACGGCCGTGGAATTTGCTTGGCGCATGGTGACCGAGGATTCGCCGCGCGTGCGCGAGATCTTGGAGAACGTGATCCTCTTGCTCATTCCCTCGCTCAATCCCGACGGGAACCAGATGGTGTACGAATGGTACCAGCGAACGCTCGGCACGCCGTATGAGGGGACGAGCCCGCCGTGGCTCTATCATAAGTACGTCGGCCACGACAACAATCGCGATTGGTACATGTTCACGCAGGTGGAGACGCGACTCACCGTGGAGAAGGCACACAATGCCTGGCATCCGCAGATCGTCTACGACGTGCACCAGATGGGAGCGTTGGAAGCGCGCATTTTCACGCCGCCATGGATTGATCCCATCGAACCGAATATTGATCCCATCCTCGTGCAGGGGATGAATTGGCTAGGGATGAAGATGGCGGCCGATCTGACGGCAGAGGGAAAGAAGGGGGTCGTCGTCAACGCGATCTACGATCTCTGGACGCCGGCGCGGTGCTATCAATGCTATCACGGCGGGTTGCGTATTCTGACGGAATCGGCGAGCGTGCGCATCGCTTCGCCGATCGAAATTCCCTTTGAACGCTTGCGAGGTGGGCGTGGCTATGACGCACAACGGCCGAGTTGGAATTTCCCGGAGCCTTGGCCTGGAGGGATCTGGCGCTTGCGTGACATTGTGGATTATCAGCTCTCGGCCTTCTTCTCGCTCTTGCAAACGGCCGCGCGGCATCGAGACCATTTCCTATGGAACTTCTATCGGGTCGGCAAGCGCGCAGTCGAACGGAAGGAGCCACCTTTCGCCTTCATCATTCCCCCGGAGCAACGGGATCCGGCCGCGGCGCGGAAGCTGATCGAGGTCTTGCGGTTCGGCCTGGTGGAGGTATGGAGGGCACGAGCGGCCTTTGAGGCGGATGGGCGAACTTTCCCGGCGGGGAGTCTCATCATCCCCTTGGCGCAACCCTACGGCGCGTTCGCGAAGGCGTTGCTGGAACGGCAGCGCTATCCGGATCTGCGGGAATATCCCGGAGGGCCGCCGAAACGTCCCTACGATGTGACGGCGCATACACTTCCCTTACTCATGGGAGTGAACGTTGTGGAGATCACTCGCCCCTTCTCCGTTCCGTGGGAGCCCGTAGATCGCGTGGAGGAGCCAGGGGGGCAGATCGTGGGAGGGAAATCTCCACACGGGTACGTGATTCGGCCGGAGGGGCATCGGGAGATCGCCGCGCTCTTCGACTTGCTCAAGCGAGGGGGGCGCGTCTATCGCCTCGTGGATGCCGCTGCCTTCCCACCTGGCACGGCGTTCATTCCCGCTGGACAAGAGGCGCTTTTGGAGGAGACGGCGCGGCGTTTCTCGATCTCGGTTCAAGCTGTGCGAGAACGTCCGCGCGGAGCAGTATTGGAGCTGCGGATGCCCCGCGTGGGCCTGTATCGAAGCTACGTTCCCTCGATGGACGAGGGATGGACGCGGTGGGTCTTCGATCAATTTGGCATTCCTTACGAGAATGTCTACGATCGAGACATACGCGCCGGAGATTTACGCCGTCGGTTCGATGCGATCATCTTGCCGGATCAACCGTTGCGCACGATCTTGGAAGGGCATCGGCCCGGCACGATGCCTGAGGAATATACGGGCGGCATTGGAGAGATAGGGGTAGCCAATTTGCGGCGATTCGCCGAAGACGGTGGCAGTGTGATCGCCTTCAATCAAGCTTCGGAAGTGATCCTGAGGGGGATGCAGCCGCAGGTCCGCGATGTATTGGCGGGTGTTTCGGAACGAGAGTTCTATGGGCCGGGTTCGATCTTGAAAGCCGAGTTCGATCCCGCGCATCCGGTCGCCTTTGGCATGGAACGCGAAACAGGGATTTGGTTTGAGGAAGGACCAGCCTTCGAGGTCAGCGGTTCGGCCATCGTCATCGCGCGGTATCCGGCGGGCGATCCCCTCCTGAGCGGATGGCTACTGGGTGGGGAACGCCTCTCTGGGAAAGCGGCTCTCGTGGAAGTCCCCATCGGACGGGGCCGTGCGATTCTCTTCGGATTCCGACCTCAGTATCGCGGGCAATCGTACGCTACGTTCAAAACGCTCTTCAACGCCGTGCTCTATGCAGCCTCCGAGCGTGCGACTTGGTGAAAAAATGGCGCCGTGCTCGAGCGAAGGGTCGAGCGCCGAAAAAGCTGTTTTCTGCGCGTGACTCCCGATCTCAAGCGCGGCGCCGATAGAGGGCGATTAATCCTTGCGTCCCAAGCTCGCCGAGTCCCTCGGCCACAGCTTCGCTGAAGAGGCGGAAGGCGAGTTCAGCGCCCGGGAAGCTTCGCGATTCGAGATCAGCGCACTCGGGAGCATCGTGTGGACGCGCTCGTCGAATGGCTTCGCGCACTAAACGCAGGTCTTTTTGCTGAAGGGCGATCTTGAAACCCGGCGCGAAGTCCTTCTGTAGGATCTTCGGAGCGAGATTCGAGAGCATCCACGATGCAGCGGCTCCCTGCGAGATAGCGCGCAATGTAGTTTCCAGATCGAGCCCAAGCCTTTCGGCCAGATGAAGGCCTTCGGTCATGGCTACGATGTTCAGGGCGCAGACGAGCTGGTTGACGAGCTTCGTCTTCTGACCGTTCCCGCTTGGACCGGTGTAGATGATCGTCTTTCCCAAAGCGCGGAAGATGGGCCAACACTGATGGAAGATCTCCTCGCGTCCTCCGACCATGATGGCGAGCGTCCCTTCGATCGCGCCGCGTTCGCCTCCACTAACGGGGGCATCGAGCATCGCGCATCCCCGCTCGGCGAAACGCTGAGCGAAAGCGATAGCGGCTTCTGGCGCGATCGTGCTCATTTCGATCACGATGCTACCAGAACGTATCCCTTCCTCCACTCCCCCAGGACCAAAGAGCACGGCCTCAACATCGGGCGTATCCGAAAGGATGGTGATCACAACATCGGATGTTCGGGCGAGATCGGCTGGTGAGGGAGCCCAAGCGGCACCTAGTTCCAAAAGCGGATGGGCCTTGCTCGCCGTGCGGTTGTAAACCGTGAGCGAGAATCCGGCTGCGATGAGATTTCTCGCCATGGGACGACCCATCGTACCGAGTCCGATGAACCCGAGGCGCATGCCACCCCCCTATTGCGCGGTTGGAGTGAGGCCGTGTCCGATCGGGTAAGCGCCCGGCAGGCTGATCGGCAGCTTCCCGGCGAAGGGAATTTCGCCGAGGATGGCTCGCAGAGCCGCGCGCTCCGCCTCCGGGTAATACTCGTAGGTCAGGATGTACGTCGGTAGCTCGGGCACAAAGGAGAGCATGTAGGGGCTACCGAATAGGGTGAAGACGAAAGGCTTCTCCAGTTTCGAGAGGGCGCGCAAAAGCTCCAGTTGTCCCTCGGTCAGATCAATGGAGCCCTTGTATGCGGCGACGCGGATGAACCCATTGGCCAAGATGAGATCGCAGAGGGCGGCCAACTTCTTCACGACTTCAATCGTCTCGCGCGGGGTTCTGTCGTCAATAGTCACTTCGACCACGCTCCGATGGCGTTTGAGAAGTTCCGCGCGAAAAGCGTTTCCGGGCACGCCCTCGCGCCACCCCTCGCGCGCATCGAGGATCGTCAGGAGCAGGACGCGCTGGGTCTCATTGAGGGTGATCGGAAGAACGCGCCGTTCGTCGCGCACCAAGGTGATAGCGCGTTCGATGATCGTGCGCGCCCATTGCTGATGTTCTCGATTCCCGACGATTCTCTCGATGCGATCCAGGTCTACGTACCGATTTCGATGGAGACCGAGCCGCGCCTTGGCCTCCAGGAGACGTCGCACGGAAGCTTCGATGCGCTCGATGGGGATCTCACCGCGCATGACCGCCTGTCGAAGAGCCGTGAAGGACTTCTCGACGTCTATGGGGAAGAGGATCACATCCGCGCCCGCTCGAACGGCGCGCAACGTCGCTTCTTCCGGCGTGAAGTGAGCGGCGACCCCACGCATGTCCATGGCATCGGTGAAGATCAGACCGCGGAACCCCAGCTCTTTTCGGAGCAGCCCGGTGAGGATCGCCGGAGAGAGCGTCGCCGGTATCCCCTGTTCCGGCTCCACCTGCGGAAGGGCGATGTGCGCCGTCATGATCGCGGCGACGCCCGCTTGAATCGCCGCGCGAAATGGCGGTAGCTCGATCCGATCGAGGCGGTCGCGGCTGACCGCGATGACGGGCAGCTCTAAATGCGAATCCTGGCTCGTATCGCCATGTCCAGGGAAATGCTTGGCCGTCGCCAATTGCCCGTTCTCTTGTGCCCCGCGGATGTACGCCTGGCCGAGACGCGAAACAAGAGCCACATCTTCGCCAAAGGATCGAATGTTGATGATGGGATTCCTCGGATTGTTGTTGACATCCATGACGGGATAGAAATTCACATGGATGCCCATGGCGCGTCCCTCGATGGCTGTGATCTGGCCGGCGCGATAAGTCAGTTCTTCGCTCCCGGTCGCTCCCAATGCCATGGCGCGCGGCAATCGCGTCGCTCCGCGGAATTGATATCCGGGCCCGCCTTCAAGGTCCGCGGTGATCAGGAGCGGGATTTTTGCCAATCGCTGCATTCGATTCAGCAAAGCGGCCAGAGCGACCGGATCCCCTCCGAAGGTATGATAGCCGCCGACATGAAATTCCACGATGTTCCGCTCGATGCGACGAAATTCCTCGCTCTCGTGGTTCATGAAGACGGGAGTCATCGCCGGGACGATCATCTGCCCGATCTTCTCCTCCAACGTCATCCGTCGCAACGTCTCTTCGATCCACGCGCGATCCTCCGCTGCGAGAGGACGCGAGACGTCCTGTTGGGGGATGGCAGGTCGCGGCATAGAGAACCAAACGATGAGCATGATGACCCAAGCGCTCTTCATAGTCTCCTCCTTTCTCGCGCGAGATATGAGCCGTTAGTGTATCGCCTTCCTCGACGACCGCGCAAATGCGCGCGGGCGCGGTCATCGTCCTCGCGGATCACATGCTTTCGGAACGCTCAGGGAGCGATCGTTCGATCGGACGCGTGGGATCGGTAATCCATTCGCTCCAGGAGCCAGGATAGAGTCGCGCTTCTCCCAAGCCCGCATGCAAGAGCGCTAACAGATTATGCGCTGCTGTCACGCCGGAGCCGCAGTAAAAGATCGCGCGTGAGGGAGGGATTCCACCGAGAATTTGCTCAAATCGCGCGCGCAATTCGTCCGCGGGGCGAAAGAAACCTCGGGCATCGAGGTTCTCGAAGTACGGGGCGCAGATGGCTCCGGGAATATGTCCGGCTACGGGATCAATCGGCTCATGCTCACCTCGATAGCGTTCCGGGCTCCGCGCATCAACCAAGCGGTAGCTCGGGTCCTTCAAGGCCATCAAAACGTCTTCGACGCTCGCCACAAGCTCAGGTCGTGGACGCGGGATGAAGCGGCGGGGGGAACGCCGCTCATGTCCGCGACGAAAGGGACGACCTTCAGCGCGCCACACTGACCAACCGCCATCGAGCACGGCGACCGCTTCATGGCCGAGCCATCGCAGCAACCACCATAGCCGCGCTGCCGTCGAACCTCCGCTGTCGTCATAAGCGATGACTTGGACATTTGCGTCAATGCCCCACGCACTGAAGCGCTCGACCAAATGCTCGATGGAAGGCAAGGGATGGCGTCCGGTCTTCCCGGGGATGATCGTGCCCGTGAGATCTCGTTCCAAATGCGCATAAACAGCACTCGGGATATGCCCTTGTTCGTAGTCGCGCTCGCCGCGCGTCGGATCGTCGAGCGCGAAGCGGCAGTCCACGATCACCCACGCTGGGTCGTCGAGATGTTGACTGAGCAGCGAGGTCGGGATCAGCGTTCGATACGTCATCGCGCACGATCGCATCGTTCCTCGTCGGCCTTCAAGAACCGGGCTTCGAGCCGACGCAGCTTCTCCAAGCGACGGCGATGGCGTTCCTCGTTGCTGAAGCGCGCTTCCAAGAACGCCCGCACGAGTTCTTTCGCCAGTTCCAATCCGATGACGCGCGCGCCGAGCACCAGCACGTTGAGGTCATCGTGCTCGACGCCTTGGCGTGCCGAATACGTATCGTGACAGAGACCTGCGCGAATTCCCGGCACCTTGTTCGCAGCGACCGAGGCACCCACTCCGCTCCCGCAGATGAGAATACCGCGCTCAGCACGCCCTTCGCGCACCGCGAGAGCGACGGCTTCGGCGTAATCGGGATAGTCCACCGGATCCGCGCTCTCTGTTCCGAGATCTTCCACTTCGTGGCCCAGCTCGCGCACGTAGGCGGCGAGCGCCCGCTTCAGCTCGAAACCGGCATGATCGGCTCCAATGACGATGCGCATGTCCCCATCCTCCGTTTCGGCGAAAGTGTACCAGAGAATCGCTGCGAAGGGGAGGGCGCATCAGGTCATAAGAATCGGTGATTCCGCCAGAAAAAGAATAAATTTTACAAATGCCGCGGCGATCGCTACACTATCCCCTCTCTCACCGGTGCGAGGTGGAAGGAGAATGACGATATGAGGATGAAAGGGACGGAGATCTTCGTCGAATGCCTGCGCCGAGAGGGCGTGAAGGTCGTCTTCGGGCATCCGGGAGGAGCGATTTTGCCGATTTATGACCGGCTTTATGATGCAGAGGTCCGACACATTCTCATGCGGCACGAGCAAGCGGCGGCGCACGCGGCCGATGGATATGCGCGGGCGTCAGGACGCGTGGGCGTGGCGATGGCGACTTCTGGGCCTGGAGCGACGAATCTGGTGACAGGCATCGCCAGCGCCTTCATGGATTCGGTCCCAATGGTCGTTTTTACGGGACAAGTGCCCTCGACGTTGATCGGAACCGATGCCTTTCAAGAGGCGGACGTGGTGGGCATCACGCGGCCCTGTACGAAGCACAACTATTTGGTGTTGCGCACGGAGGATTTAGCCTCCACCATTCGGGAGGCGTTCTATCTGGCGCGGACGGGGCGGCCCGGGCCGGTTCTTGTGGATTTGCCCAAGGACATTCAATTGAGCGAATGCGAATTCGTCTATCCGGAAAAGGTGAAGCTGCGGGGGTATCGGCCGATCCTCGACGGCGATCCTGAGGCGATCCGGCAAGCGGTACGAGCGATTTGGGAGTCGAAACGTCCGGTCATTTATGCCGGAGGTGGAGTCATCGCTTCCGAGGGCGCGGCGGAGCTGCGACGACTGGCGGAGGTGGGGCGGATTCCGGTAGCGACGACCCTCATGGGGCTCGGGGGCTTCCCGACGGAGCATCCCCTCTCGCTCGCGATGCTGGGCATGCACGGGAGTTGGTATGCGAACATGGCCGTCAGCCGGTGCGATTTGCTGATCGCCATCGGCGTGCGCTTCGACGATCGAGTGACGGGGAAGATCGCGGCGTTCGCGCCCGAGGCGCGGAAGATTCACATTGACATTGATCCGGCCGAGATCAACAAGAATGTGCGCGTGGACATCTCGATCGTGGGGGATGCGCGCCGCGTCCTCTCGGTCTTGAATTCGGAGTTGGAGCAATTGCTTGCGGAACATCGGACGTCGTCGTGGGAGGCCGAGCGGCAAGCGTGGTTGGAGCAGATCGCCGAGTGGAAGCGCACCCATCCGTTTCGTTACGACTTCGACGAGCGGGTGATCAAGCCGCAGTGGGTGATCGAAGAGATCTCGCGGATCACGCAGGGGGAGGCGATCCTGACGACCGACGTGGGGCAACATCAGATGTGGGCGGCGCAATATTATCGGTTCAAGCATCCGCGGACGTGGATCACTTCGGGAGGATTGGGCGCGATGGGATTTGGATTGCCCGCAGCTATTGGCGCGTGGTTCGCGCGTCCGGATCGGCCGATCATTGCTATCTGTGGGGATGGGAGCTTCCAGATGACGATGCAGGAGCTGGCCGTGGTGGCGGAACATCGCATCCCATTGAAGATCGTCATCCTCAACAACTTTTATCTGGGGATGGTGCGGCAGTGGCAAGAGATCTTCTACAATGGCCGATATTCGGCGAGCGATCTGCGCGTTTCGCCCGATTACGCGAAGATCGCGGAGGCCTACGGACTACGGGGATATACGGTGCGGCAGCCGGGAGATCTGGCCGACCTCTTGGAGCAAGAGTTGCTCTCGAGCGAGCCTATTCTCTTCGACGTGCATGTGGCCGCCGAGGAGAACGTTTATCCCATGGTCCCGCCTGGGGCGGCGATCACGGAGATGATCGTCGGACCGATAGGGACTCGAACGATTGCCGATAGCAAGGAGTCGATCGCCTAGTATGATTCGGACGATCGTCCTGACGGTCGAGAACAAGCCAGGGGCTCTCGCGCGGATCACGGGATTATTCAGCGCGCGAGGCATCAACATCGAGAGCCTGACGGTAGCGCGAACAGATGATCCGACGCTCTCGCACATGACGATCGTCGTGGACCTGGAAGATGCGGCGTTGGAGAAATTGCTGAGGCTGCTCGATCGCTTAGTGGATGTGGTGACTGTGACGGCCGTGGACACGCGGAATGCTGTCGAGCGGGAGTTGTTGCTGTTGAAGGTGCGGCATGAGTCGGGACAGAAGCTGGAGTTGCTCAAGGAAGCGGAGATCTTTCGAGCGCGCGTCGTAGATGTCTCGCCGCAGTCCTACGTGCTGGAGCTGACGGGAGATGAGGAGAAGCTGGAGGCCTTCATTCGCGTCTTCGAGAAGTATGGGATTCTGGAACTGGTGAGATCGGGGAAAGTGGCCATGGCGCGGGGATGAGCGCATCCCTGCGATCTTTTGCGAGGAGGGAAGATTCGATGGCGAAGATCTACTACGAGAAGGACGCGGATCTGCGGCTTCTCTCAGGGAAGACGATCGCGATCATCGGTTATGGAAGTCAAGGGCATGCCCATGCACTGAACTTGCGCGACAATGGGCAAGCGGTGATCGTGGGCTTGTATCGAGGGAGCCGATCTTGGGCGAAGGCGGAAGCGGAGGGGCTCACTGTCCTGCCGGTCGAGGAAGCAGCCGAGCGGGGCGATCTCATCATGCTCCTTGTGCCGGACCCCGCGCAACGAGAGGTATACGAGCAAGCGATCGCTCCAGCCTTGCGGTCAAGGAAAATGCTCTTGTTCGCGCACGGGTTCAACGTGCACTACAACCAGATCGTGCCGCCGCCGGATGTGGACGTTGCGATGGTGGCCCCGAAGGGACCGGGGCACCGACTGCGCGAATTGTTCCTGGAGGGACAGGGGGTGCCGGCACTTCTGGCCGTACATCAAAATGCCTCGGGGCAGGCCAAGGAGTTGGCTCTGGCTTACGCTAAAGGGATCGGCGCGACGCGAGCGGGAGTCATCGAGACGACGTTTCGAGAAGAAACGGAGACGGATTTGTTCGGCGAGCAGACTGTGCTCTGCGGCGGTGTGACGGCACTGATCAAGGCGGGATTTGAGACGCTGGTGGAGGCCGGGTATCAGCCGGAGGTCGCTTATTTCGAATGCCTGCACGAGCTGAA
Source organism: Blastocatellia bacterium (assembly GCA_025055075.1). Lineage (NCBI taxonomy): Bacteria > Pseudomonadati > Acidobacteriota > Blastocatellia > Blastocatellia bacterium. The sequence goes on along the minus strand of JANWYV010000020.1, from coordinate 127,396 downwards.
GCTAATCGTGGATTTGATTTACGAAGGCGGCTTGGCCTACATGCGTTATTCCATCAGCGACACGGCCGAATACGGAGACTACACGCGGGGACCGCGAATCATTAACGAACAAGTGCGCGCAGAGATGCGACGGATCCTCGCCGAGATTCAAAACGGGACGTTCGCCCGAGAGTGGATCCTGGAGAATCAAGCCGGACGGCCGAGCCTCGCGGCCTATCGCCGACGAGAGGCCGAATTGCTAATTGAGAAGGTGGGGCGAACGCTTCGCGAAGGTATCATGGGAATGAAGGCCCGTACGACTTCGGCGTGAATTGCTTCTGGACTTCAGCAGACATACGCGGCGAGGACAACGAAGGAGTGGTCTCCACGATCTCCTCCTCGCGGTTTGGAGACGATCTTCACCTCCTTGCTCTCGGAAGGAGCTTCTGCCAAGGTATTTCCTTGCGGCATTCGGCGGGACGCTGGTGAGGTCATTCGGGCTCTGAGAATCAGCGGGGAGGAGGGGGCATGGGCATCCTTTACGAAGACGTCGCTCGATACATCGAGAGTTTCTCTCCCGATCGCCTCGATGTACTCCTCGAGCAGGAGGAGGTAGCCCATCGGCGGCGTATTCCCATCGTCGGTCCGATCGTGGGCCGATGGTTGCACCAATTGGCGCGCATGATTGGCGCACGGCGGATCTTCGAGATGGGATCGGCGATCGGATACTCGACGATCTGGCTGGCTTTGGCCGTCCCCGAGGATGGGGTCGTGTATTACACCGATAACAATCCGACCAATGCGCGCGAAGCGCTCGGGTATTTTCGGCGTGCGGGCGTCGCCGATCGAGTCCGGATTCTAGTCGGCGATGCGTTGCTGCTCCTGGACCAGGTGGAGGGACAGTTCGATCTGATCTTCAACGACGTGGACAAGCATCAATATCCGGACGTCTTTCGCAAGGCCGTGCCGCGGTTGCGACGCGGTGGTCTCTTGGTGGCCGACAATGTCTTGTGGAGCGGGCGCGTCGCGCGTGGGGAGACTGATCGGGAGACCGCGGCCATTCGCGAGTTCAATCGGCTGCTCTTCTCATCGCCGGACTTGTTGACGACGATCATCCCTCTGCGCGATGGCCTCTCGGTGAGTTTGAAATTGTGAGCCATGGGCTCACGTGGAAGCGAAAAGTGCAGCGGCTCCGAGAATGCCGACATCCGCTTCCAAGCGGGTAGGGACAATGGCGATCTCAGCCGCGCGCGGGAGGATCGAATACATCGGCGTGAGCTGGCGCAGACGGGAGAACAAGAGATCGCCCCATTGCGAGACGCCTCCGCCTAAGACGATGATATCGGGATCGAAGACGTTGATCATCCCCCCAAGCCAAATGCTTAGAAAACGCGCCGTCTCCTCGACGACCTCCAGAGCGAGCGGGTCTCCTCGTCGGGCGGCTTCACCCACGACGATGGGCGTGATGGCCTCCAGATCCCCAGCGACGAGATCATGGAGGAGCGAGGGGACCATCGCTTGACGCAGCTTCTCCTTCGTCCGTCGGGTGATGGCCGTGCCCGAAGCGAAGGCTTCGATGCATCCCCGATGGCCACAGTTGCAGAGCGGTCCATCGTAGTCAATGGTGACATGTCCGGCCTCGACAGCCATGCCGGTTCGTCCCCCATAGATCTTGCCGCCGAGGATGACGCCCGTTCCGATCCCAGTGCTCACGGTGACGTAGAAGACGTGCTCGTATCCGGCGCCCGCTCCAAAGAGGGCCTCGGCCAGTCCAGCGGCGTTCGCGTCGTTTTCAATGCGCACGGGACGGCCGTAGCGCTCGCGCATGAGGCGAACGATGGGGACATCCTTCAAGGCCGGGATGTTCGGGGAATAAAGCAATGTGCCCGTTCGAGGATCGAGAGGGCCAGGAGCGACGACGCCGATGCCATCAATCTGTTCGATGCGATGGCTCGCGCGTTCGAGGACGAGGTCCACAGAGGCGAAGACTTGATGCAACACCTCTTCCTTCGACCGATCCGCCAGTGTGGGAAGGAAGACGCGTTCCAGAACGCGCGTGCCGCAAACGATTCCGGTGGCGATCTTCGTTCCCCCGATGTCGACGCCGATGATGGCTCGCTCATCGCTCATCTCGAACCTCCTCCTTTCCAAAGCGGGTTCGGGCAAGGACGCGCATGGTACGCGGCATGCCGGGAATTTGTCAACGGAAGATCAGCGCGCACACGACGCGAGAGGCCTTCGCCATCAGCCCGGGCGCGGATGAGAAAGATTCATGCTCGGCGGTATCCTCTGACCAGAAAGACCGGCTCTGTGGGCGAAAGGCCGCACAAGGCGCGTTCAGCCCATCGTTGGGCTTGATCTCGAGAGGCTGCGCGCGAGAGATCAAGCAGTTGCATTGCAGCCAATAGGTACAGCTGCATCGTGCGGGCGGCCGTTTGCTCGTCCTCGAACAAGTGCGCGAGAACGCTCGCTATCTCCGCGACGGTCGTTGTGAGGATCGTCGCTTCTTCCAGCGCAAGCGTCACGTTCCCTTCCTTGTCGCAAATACAGGCTTTCGTCGTCGCAGTCCCTCGCCATTTGAAGAAGCGACCAACGGTCGCGCGCCCTCGGTAGATTTCGAATTCCTCGGTTTCCGCCACCAACTCCACGCGATCTTCCGGGACGCCCATCAAGCGGGCGGCAAGAGTCCATCGCTGATCCGGCGTCACGCGGGGAGTGGGAAGCTCAGGATATGGGCTCACTCGCCCTATCACTATAAGGCGCGCCCGCGAGGTTTGCGGATCCCAATGAGCGTCTGCCACAAGCGATGAGCGTTCGGCGCCAGATGCGAGAAGGGCGTGTTCGGCTTCTCGGCGCAAGCGTTCCATTTCCTCCGGTCGCGCGAGCGATCGTTCGATCGTCTCTTGAAGGTCAGCACATGCCGCGCCGAATGCGCCCATTAGCTCGCTGTGCTCAAGGAGAACGGAGGAGAGCCCGAGCCGCTGCGCAAGAAGGGGGAGGAAGAGTGGAGCCGATGCCCCTATCCCGATGAGTGACGGAGGAGGGAATAGCGGGCGCCGATGCAAGACTTGTCGAACCGCATTCGCGAGCGCTTGTGTCGCGCGTTCGAGAACTAACTCGGCCACATCTTCGGGAGCGAGCGCAAGTCGCGCCGCGAGGCTCTCGAAGGCCTTTCGAGCAGTCGCTCGTCGCTCGTCCATCGCATTGGATTCCAAGAGTCCCAAGCAAAGCGCAGCGTCTCCCACAGTGAGCGCGTATCGGCGTCCATCGGAGGTGATCAGCAGCAAAAGCTCCTCCGCGTGCCCGGGCGCCGGGGCGAATACCGTCACGCGCGCGCTTCCTAGCAATTCTTGCGGCGCTTCCCGAGCCGGGGCAATCCCTAGTCCCGCGGCGCTCCATGGGCCGACGCCCGCGATCGTCCCCCGTTGAAATCTCACCACGCTCCCGCTTCCTATCGGAAGCGAAAGGAGTTCGAACGCCCGCAGAGGTACTCGCTTGTGCGCCAGTTCGGCATTTCCCCCCAGCGGACGTCCCTGGTGGATCATCGCGATATGTGTGGAGCTTCGCCCCATTTGGATGAGAACCCCATCTCGAGCTTTCGCTCGACGAAGCGCACCGAGGATGTTGGCGACGGGCCCAGAGAGAAAGCCAAGGGTGGGACGGCGAAGGAGCGCCTTCCACGAAGCCAGTCCCCCGTCATTGCGAACGAGGAAGAGCGGCGCGCGAAGCCCTATGCGTCGCGCGCTTCGGGTGAGAAGTTCTCCTATCTGGAAGACCTCGCCCAGAGCCGTCACCAAGCCGATCGCCGCGTGAAGCCGAAGCGTCGGATCCGCATCCGCGGAGAACTCCGAGACGCTGCACATCGGCAGACCAAAGCGCGAGCGGAATTCAAGAAGCGCCTCTACCGCATGGACGTTGGAGCGCTCACTTGGGTTGAGGACGATCCCTGTTGCTTCGCGCGCGCGGAGGACGTAGAGTGCGTCGAGTCCGTCCTCCTCCAGATTGTGCGAACGCGCAGTCAAGCGCACGACGGACGCCGAACATCCAGATAGCAGCGACGTTGTTTCTTCTTCACTCCGTTGGGGCATCATCGGCGGATCAAGATCCAAAAGTCCAATGCGCGTTGGGCGGGCTTGTAAGGCCGCGTCCACGCCGAAAGTCGTCCCCAACGAGAGGCAGAGCACGCGTTCTGGAGAAAAATCGCCTTTCGAGAGGAGGGCATGAAGAACTTGCCGAATCACTTCGGCGCGAAGCGCCCATGTCGCAGATGACCCTGCGGGGTCTTGCGAGCGCGCGTGATGAGCGGCGATCACCTCCAACGTCTCATGATCGAGCGCTACGGCGCACGCGCCATCCTCGTCCACGGTGACTCCGATGCGAACCCACCGTCGCTCGTTCGTCATCGCTCATCAGCCGTGCGTCGTCAATGCCGGCCGCCTTCGTCGCAATCTCCCGATCACCCCGAGAGAAGCGAGCTTCCCGCGACGAGCTCAAGAGGAAGGGGGTGTAGAGGACCGTGGGGATCCAAAGCTCGCTTCCTCTTCCATCGCCCGAAGCTCGCGATTGACCACGCGCGCCAGGACAAAGAGGAGATCGGAGAGGCGGTTCAAATAGACGAGGACGTGTTCGTTGATCGGTTCCTCGGCCGCCAGCCGCACGACGCGCCGTTCGGCGCGACGGGCGACGGTGCGCGCCAGATGAAGCAAAGCGCCCGGCACGGCGCCCCCCGGAAGAATGAATTCCCGCAGGGGAGGAAGCGTGCTGTTCCATTCATCTATGGCCTGCTCTAGGCGCGCGATATGATCCGGCTCAATCCGCGGAGCTTTGATCTCCAATGGGCTGGCCAGATCCGCGCCCACTGTGAACAGCTCATTCTGAACCTCGGCCAGGAGCCGATTCACCGGAGAATCCCCCATGTGGGCTCGCACGACGCCAAGGAGCGAATTCAACTCATCTACATCTCCATAGGCCTCCACGCGTGCAGAATCCTTTCGCACACGTCGGCCGCCGACGAGCGAAGTCTCTCCTCGATCACCTGTTCGCGTGTACACCTTCGTGATGCGCATAAACGCGCTCACATTATAACTGCGAGGTTACGGCGGCGGCAATCTCCCCTGCAGGAACCTCGCGAGTTACCACCCCCTGCGCATCGAAACTTGACGGAAGAAGCAGCGAGGGGATACAATTTCGCCTCGCGATGAAACGAGCCTTCACCATCGTTCTATTACTCCTCGCCAGCGGGGGCGCGGGACAAGAGATGGTCTTGTGTGCGCGATCGTTGTGCGCCATCCCTCTGATCCGCTGCTGTTGTGATCGTCCTGCCCAGTCCGAATCGCGGCGCCTTGTGCGCCCGATGGCGTGTGAGATCCCTCAAGGGATGCCCGTTCCTGCCTGGCAGGAGATGGGGGCTCGTCCATGTTGTTTCCTCAATTCAGCGCCGACAGGAACGTCGGGCGAGATGATCCCACCATCTTCAGCCACCTCCCTTCAGGAGAGGGAGGGAGGACGTTCGACCGATATCGTTCCTGACGGGATCCCTCCTCCCGTGAGATGGCGCATCTCTTCAGACGACTTCTCTTCGATCGCTCCTCCGATTTATTTGCGCTTCGCCGTCCTGCGCATTTAGCGTCTTCACCACGCTCCAGGTGATCGGCCGTCTTCGCGCGGCGATCCCCGCTTCCCTCTTTTTTTGAAGCTCTTCTCCCATCGCGCGTGCGGAGAGCGCGCAGTGGATTCCTTGAGTTCGGAGGCGAGAGAATGAAAAGACGCACGAGCGCAGAGACTTTCGGCGAGGCCAGACGAACCGATGACAATCGGTGCCCTCCCCACCGCTCCAACCGTTGGAAAGTAAAGGGAGTGATCAGCATCCTCCTCATCGGCGTTTGCGCGCCGCTTCGCTACGGACAATCGATCGAATCGTTGATGAGCGTTAAGAGGGAAAGGGCGAGGCCGAATCTCTCGATGAACTTCGCGTCGCAAACGCACGAGGGGAGGAGGGTGGACGCTTCGTCCGTGGAACAACCCCTCGTCACGCTCGACGAGTTGATCGCCGAGGCATTGCGCGCTAATCCGGAGATCCTCGAAGCGCGGCGGCGATATGAGGCCCGCCTGGCGCGCATCCCGCAGATGTCGACACCACCGGAACCCACGCTTTCGATCGCCTCGGTGGGGAATTTGCTGCCGTTCTCCGTTCAGGTCGGAGATCCATCCAGTGCGCGCACAGTGAGCATCATGCAGGAGATCCCATTCCCTGGAAAGCTCGCCCTCCGGGGGAAGATCGCTGCTTTGGAGGCGGAAGCCGAGCGGTGGAACTACGAGCAAATCTGGCGCCGCGTGATTTCCGAGCTGAAGGTGGCCTATTACGAGTTGTACCTCGTGGACAAGTCCCTGGAGATCGTCCAACGGGTCAAGGGTCTGCTTGAACAATTCCTCAAGATCGCTGAGGCGCGCTATCAGGTGGGGAAGGCTGCGCAAGCGGATGTCCTCAAGGCGCAAACGGAGATTTCGATCCTGTTGGAGCGGCTGACAGTTCTGGAGCGGCGACGAGCAAGTACTGTCGCGCTCATCAACGCTCTGTTGAATCGCTCGCCGGAGGCGCCTCTTGGGCGGACGACCGAGGTGAAAAGAGGATCGCTCACTTTTTCGCTCGAGGAGCTATACAGGATGGCGGCTGCTTCTCCTGAGCTGAAGCAACAGGAGCGAGTGATGGACAGCCGCCACTATCAGATCGCGCTCGCGCAGAAGGAGTTCTACCCGGATTTCGCCGTGAGCTTCCAATACATGCAGCGCCCGGCGATGCCGGAGATGTGGGGCTTCAGCGTGAGCGTGAAACTCCCTCTGTATTTCTGGCGGAAGCAGCGGCCAGCGCTCGAAGAAGCTGGCGCTGAATGGGCCGAGGCCCGACAGCGACACGAAGGGATCCGCGCGCAACTCTTCTTCCGCGTGAAGGATTTGTATCTGATGGCGATGGCGGCCGATCGGCTTCTTCGACTCTATGAGGAGGGAATCATCCCTCAAGCGACCTTAGCACTGGAGTCTTCGATCGCGGCGTATCAGGTCGGGACGGTGGATTTCCTGACGCTCATCACGAGCCTCATCACCGTGCTCGACTATGAGACGAGCTATTACGAACAGCTCGTCACTTTTCAGAAGTCGCTGGCTCAACTCGAGCCCATCATCGGGAGAGAGTTGGTGAGATGAAGGCGCGAGCCAACCTCCCGAATGAGTGGCTCTTAAGCGCTGAGGAGGAAAACGATGGAGAGAGAATCGCACGTGCCCTGGAAATCATCGGGGGAAGACCCCTTGGACGTTCTGTGGGCGGCTCACGCCTCTTCGGCCACACGCGAAAAGACGGATCGGCCTTCGCCGAGGACACCTTCCGAGGGCGAGGAAGCACAAGGAGAGCGGGGGAAGCAGAAGAAGCGCTTCGGCTCACGGCGCTTTTGGGGAGCCGGTGTCCTTCTTCTTGCGCTTCTTGTAGGAGGGATCGCATACCAGTATCGCGAGGAGTGGCGGCGAACGCCGCTGGGGATATGGTTGGCGCGCGATGAGATCACTCCGCGCTCAACTGCGGAGGCGATCTACTACTGCCCGATGCATCCCGAGTACAAGTCCGAGCGACTGGGCGAATGTCCAGTCTGTGGGATGACGCTCGTGCCGTTGGAATCCGCATCGAAGGACGCATCTCAGGAACGTGTCCGGGAAACGGCGGAGGAGACCCTTCCTCCGGGAACCGTGCACATCAGCCCCCTCAAGCAACAGCTCATCGGTGTCACTTACGGCGAGGTGATGTTCGGCCCCATCGTTCATACCATCCGGACCGTTGGGAAGATCACCTACGACGAGACAAAAATCGCCCGCGTGCATCCTAAGATCGAAGGTTGGATCGAGAGAGTCCATGCGGATTACGTGGGGAAGTTTGTTCAGAAAGGACAACCTCTCGTCGAAGTGTATAGCCCGGAGCTCGTAGCCACGCAGCAGGAATATTTGCTGGCGCTGCGAGCGAAAGAGACGCTCGGTCGAAGCGCGTATCGGGAGATCGCTGCCGCCGCCGATTCGCTGTATGAAGCGAGCAAGCGGCGATTGGAATTGTGGGATATTCCGGAAGCCGACATCCAGCGGATCCGCCAACGCGGTCAACCGTTGCGGGCGCTCACGCTCTACGCGCCGGTGAGCGGGTTCATCCTCGCGCGCAATGCTTTCGAGCGGCAGCGCGCGACGCCGGAGACGGAGCTCTACGTGATCGCTGATCTCTCGACGGTGTGGGTCCTGGCGGACATCTACGAGTCCGAGGTGCCAATGGTTCGAGTCGGTCAAGCGGCGACGATGACGACCTCCGCTTTCCCCGGCAAGGTCTTTCGAGGTCGGATCAGCTACATCTCCCCACAAGTGGACAATGTGACGCGCACAGTGAAGGTTCGCTTGGAATTCCCGAATCCGGGCTTCGTGTTGAAACCGGACATGTACGCGAACGTCGAGATCCATGTCAATTATGGGCGACATCTCTGGGTCCCCGAGAGCGCCGTCCTCGATTCCGGCGATGAGCAAATCCTGTTCGTCGCTCACGAGGGGGGATATTTTGAACCGCGTCGCGTGCGCGTGGGACCGAGAGTGGGAGATCGGTACGTCATCTTGGAGGGGGTCAGGGCTGGGGAGCGGATCGTCACCTCCGGGACTTTCCTGATCGATTCCGAGAGCCGCCTCAAATCGGCTCTTCAAGGGCTCGGTCATGCCGGGCACGGTCGCGCGCCCGCAACGTCCACGAAGCCATCGCCCGAGCCTTCGGGGCACAAGCCATGAACTCGGAGACGCGACGATGATCGAGAGAGTCATCGAATTCTGCGCGCGCAATAGGTTTCTCATTCTTTTCCTCATCGGGATCGCTTTGCTCATTGGCTTCCACGCGATGCGCAACATCACGCTGGATGCTATCCCCGATCTCTCGGACACGCAGGTGATCATCTATTCCCGGTGGGATCGCAGTCCGGACATCATCGAGGATCAGGTCACCTATCCGATCATCAGCTCACTGCTCGGGTTGCCGCGAGTGAAAGATATTCGAGGATTCTCGGACTTCGGTTACTCCTACGTGTACGTGATCTTCGAGGACGGGACGGACATCTATTGGGTGCGGTCGCGAACGCTCGAATATCTGAGCAGCATTTTGCCGAAGTTGCCCGATGGGGTGCAGGTGGAATTGGCCAAAGATGCCACCGCCATTGGTTGGGTTTTCCAGTACGCTTTGGTGGATACGACGGGAAAACGGAATTTGGCCGAGCTCCGCGCTCTTCAGGATTGGTATCTCCGCTATGAACTCCAAGCAGTTCCTGGTGTCGCTGAGGTCGCTCCCGTTGGCGGCTTCGTTCGGCAGTACCAGGTGAATCTCGACCCTAATGCCCTCTTGGCTTACCGCGTCCCGCTAGACGCTGTCGTGCGCGCCATTCGTCAGGGGAACAACGATGTGGGCGGGCGGCTCATCGAGTTCTCGGGACGCGAATACATGGTGCGCGGTCGCGGCTATATCCGTTCCCTTCGCGATGTCGAGAATCTCGTCGTAGGGATCAATCCGGAGACGGGGACGCCCATCCTTGTGAAGCACCTCGGCACGGTCACCTTGGGCCCGGACATTCGTCGCGGCGTCGCCGAGCTGGATGGAGAAGGGGAGACGGTCGGCGGCATTGTGATCATGCGGTATGGCGAGAACGCGCTGAAGGTCATCGAGCGCGTGAAGGCGCGGCTGGCTGAAATCGAACGCAGTCTCCCGGAAGGGGTGAAGATCATCACGACCTACGATCGGTCGGAATTGATTCTCCGGTCCATCGCGACGTTGAAGCGAACGCTCATCGAAGAGCTGGTGATCGTGAGCGTCGTGATCCTCCTCTTCCTCTGGCATATCCCGAGCGCCATCATCCCCATCATCACGATTCCCATCGCCGTGATCCTGTCATTCATCCCGATGTATGGGATGAAGATCACGGCCAACATCATGTCGCTTGGGGGAATCGCCATCGCCATCGGCGCGATGGTGGATGCTGCAATCGTCGTCGTCGAGCAGACGCACAAGCGACTCGAGCAGTGGGACGCCGCTGGACGCCCGGGTGATTTCCGCGAGGTCGTCCTTCGCGCGGTGAAGGAAGTGGGCCGACCGAGCTTCTTCACGCTCTTGGTGATCGCTGTCTCGTTCATGCCGGTCTTCGCTCTGGAGGCGCAAGAGGGACGGCTCTTCCGACCGCTCGCCTTCACGAAGAACTTCGCCATGGCGATCGCTGCCGTGCTCGCGATCACGCTCGATCCGGCGATTCGGCTGCTCTTCACGCATATGCGGGAATTCGCCTTTCGCCCGCACTTGCTGTGTCGGCTCGTCAATGCGCTTCTTGTCGGAAAAATTCACCGCGAGGAGAAGCATCCGATCAGCCGATTCCTGATGCGCGCTTATCATCCGGTCGTGGAATGGGTCTTGCGACATCCATGGGCGACGATCGCCGGCGCGACCCTCGTCGTCCTCCTGACGATCCCCGTCTTCTTCCGCCTCGGATCGGAGTTCATGCCGCCGCTCGATGAAGGCGTGTTGCTCTACATGCCGACGACGATGCCGGGCATCTCAGTGACGGAGGCGCAGAAGCTGCTGCAGGTACAGGACAAGATCTTGAAATCGTTCCCCGAAGTCGAGCGAGTCTTCGGCAAGGCAGGACGCGCCGAGACGGCGACCGATCCAGCTCCTTTCTCGATGATCGAAACGGTCATCGTGCTCAAGCCCCCCGAGCAATGGCCGAAAGTGCCTCGGTGGTATTCGAGCTGGGCGCCCGAGTGGCTACAGGCCGTTTTACGACGGATCTGGCCCGATCGGAAGACCACTGAGGAGCTGATCTACGGCCCCGGTGGGTTGAACGAAGCGCTGCAGCTTCCGGGCGTCGTCAATGCTTGGACGATGCCGATCAAAGCGCGCATTGACATGCTCACGACGGGGGTGCGCACGCCAGTGGGGATCAAAATCCTCGGCCCCGATCTGAACGTCATTCAGGAGATCGGTCAGCGCATCGAGAGGGTGCTCCGGGATGTCCCCGGCACGACGAGCGTCTTCGCCGAACGGACGGTCGGAGGGTACTTCCTCGACTTCGCGCTGAAGCGCGAGGAGTTGGCTCGCTACGGGTTGACGGTCGAGGACGCGCAAACGGTCATCATGTCCGCCATCGGCGGCGAGAATATCACGACGACGGTCGAGGGACGGGAACGATATCCGATCAACGTGCGCTACTTGCGCGATTATCGCAGCACGCTCGATCGGCTCGCTCGGGTGCTCGTGCCCACTCCTCATGGTGCGCAAATTCCGCTCGCCCAAATCGCCGAGATCAAGCTCCTGTCTGGGCCCGGCATGATTCGCGATGAGAATGGCCGCTTGAGTGGTTACGTCTATGTAGATGTCTCCGGGCGCGACATCGGTGGCTATGTGGAAGAGGCCAAGCGGATCGTTCGGGAGAAGGTCCCACTGCCTCCCGGCTATACGCTCATCTGGAGTGGTCAGTACGAATACATGCAGCGCGTCGAAGAACGACTGAAGCTCGTCGTGCCGGTCACGCTCTTCCTCATCTTCCTGTTGCTCTATCTCAACACTCGCTCGACGGCGAAGACGATGATCGTCATGCTCGCCGTTCCATTCTCGGCCGTCGGCGCCATCTGGTTCCTCCATCTCTTGGACTACAACATGAGCGTCGCCGTCTGGGTGGGATTGATCGCCCTCCTCGGCGTGGATGCGGAGACGGGAGTTTTCATGCTGCTCTATCTCGATCTCGCGTATGAGGAGATGCGGCGCCGAGGGCTCATGCGAACGCGAGAGCATTTGCGCGAGGCGATTCACTATGGCGCGGTGAAGCGGTTGCGGCCGAAGTTCATGACCGTGGCGACGACATTCATCGCCTTGCTCCCCATCATGTGGTCTACGGGGACGGGAGCCGACGTGATGAAGCGCATCGCTGCCCCCATGATCGGGGGGATCCTGACCTCGTTCGTCATGGAGTTGGTCGTGTATCCGGCGATCTATTTCCTCTGGCGATGGCATTTCCATGTGAAGAAGGAGGGATGAGCATGATGCGGAGTGGTCATCTCTCGTTCGCGATGAAGAGAAGGCGATCCTTCGTTCGTCCCTTCTATGTCTTCGGAGAGGTGGGAGCCTTATGTTCTCGGTGGCGAATGATCGCTGTCGTCGCGCTCTTACTGATGGGACGCGCGGCAGCAGGAAGCAGTCAGGAATTCCGCCTTCCCGCCCGGCATGATCACGCGATGCGTTCATGTCAGGGAGAGTTGATCCTCACCTCCGAGGGCATCGAATATCGGACTGCCCATTCTGAGCATGCGCGACGTTGGGCATTCGAGGACGTTCGCCTGATCGTGCTCGCCTCTCGCCGAGAGATCACCCTCCATACGTATGAGGCTCACTGGTGGACGTTAGGACGAGATCGAGTCTTTCGATTCACGACGCTTTCGGAGATCCCAGAGGAAGTGAGCGCGTTCTTGTTAGCGCACATCTCGCGACCTCTGGCGACGAGCTTCGTCGTTGTTGAAGAGAAGTCACTTCACGAATTCCCAGCGCGCCATCGCCATCGTTTGGGCGGATGCCAAGGGACGATTCGCGTCTACGCCGATCGAATCGTCTACGATTCGCGCGATCGTCCTCGGGATTCGCGCTCCTGGCGGTGGTCGGATATTCAGCGCGTGGGACGCTTCGGTCCGTATCTCTTGGAGATTGTGACGTACGAACCCGAGTTCGGTGGGCCGACGCGCGCGTATGTGTTCGACCTGAAGGCGAGCTTGCCGGACGAAGTGTATGACTTCGTGTGGGGGAAGGTCTATCGAATAGTTCCTCGCGTCGGCGAGGAGGGCCGGTGATGGAGAGCCGTTGTTCGCCTTCGCGAGCGCGCGTCGGTATTTCTTCTGGATGGGAGGGAGGAGATGAAGACGACACTGGCGTTGCTACTTTTCAGCACCGCGATGATCGTCGGCGTGAATGCGTGGGGACAGCACGCGCATTCGAGACAGGGGACAAGCCGCGAGACGACGATCGTCGGCGAGGTGATTGATCCCGTGTGCTATCTCAGCCACGGCTCGACGGGGAAGGCGCATCGCCGATGCGCCGAGTATTGCGTGCGGCAGGGGATCCCCCTCGCCATCTTGGAGGAGAAGACGGGGCGGGTGTACCTCTCGCTCCCCGTGGACCACTCCAATCCCAACGCGAAGTTGCGCGACTTCATCGCTGAGAGGGTGAAGGTAACTGGAGTGATCTATAGCAAGGGAGGCCTCACGGGCATCCACGTGAAGCGCGTCGAGCGCGTCGGATCATAGACGTTCGACGGCTTTCGGGAAGATCTCGGCTGAGCGATCGCGCCGAGCGGTAGGGGGATCGCTCCGAGATCGCGCTTTTCGGTTGCTCCTCGTCGGAGGGGCGGGGAAAATTATAGCCTTCGCCCGATGAGGTGGGAGCGAAAGGAGGGAGCATGCACGAAGTGATGGGTTCGGGTCGCGGATCTGAAGCCGTTGCGAGAGACCCGGTCTGCGGCATGCGGGTGAATCCGGAGCAGGCGGCGGGTTCTCAGGAGTATGCGGGGCGGACGTACTTCTTCTGCTGCCAGCATTGCTGGGAGCGGTTTCGCGCGGAGCCGGAGCGCTATGTGGCGTCGGCTGGCCCTCCCATCGCCCTCAAAGTCATTCGAAGACGGCCAGAGCCGCTTCGCGTGGGAGGAAATGCATACACCTGTCCCATGCATGCGGACGTGCGACAAGCGCAGCCCGGAGCCTGTCCGGAGTGTGGGATGACTCTGGAAGCATTCTCCAGCATCGCAGCGACTTGGGAGTACACCTGCCCGATGCATCCGGAGGTCATGCGCCGCGAGCCCGAAGCGTGTCCGATCTGCGGGATGGCGCTGGAGCCGAAGATGGCGATCGGTGAGGAAGCTCCCAGCCCGGAACTCAAAGACATGAGCCGCCGATTTTGGTTCAGCGCCATGCTGACAGCGCCGATCCTCTTGCTGGCGATGTCGGAGATGATCGGTGGAATTCCCGGCCTCTCGGTCCGTCGGGCGATCGCGGTTCAACTCGTTCTAGCGACGCCCGTTGTGCTCTGGGGAGGATGGCCCTTCTTTCAACGCGCGTGGGCCTCAGTGCGGAATCGGCGCTGGAACATGTTCACGCTCATCGCTTTGGGCACGGGAACGGCGTATCTCTACAGCGTGATCGCTGCGCTCCTTCCGGGGATCTTTCCCCCCTCATTCCGCGGTCCGCACGGTGAAGTCGCCGTATATTTCGAAGCGGCGGCTGTGATCACGACGCTCGTTCTCCTTGGGCAAGTGTTGGAGCTGCGCGCTCGTCAGCGTACGGGCAGTGCGATCCGGATGTTGTTGGGGTTAGTGCCTAAGACGGCGCGCGTGATCCACGAAAGCGGAGAGGAAGAGGACGTCCCGCTCGAACGCGTGCGCGTGGGCGATCGCCTTCGGGTTCGTCCGGGAGAACGCATCCCCGTGGATGGCCTCGTGCTCGAAGGTTCCAGCTTCGTGGACGAATCCATGGTGACGGGCGAGCCGATGCCGGTCGAGAAGGGACCGGGCCATTGGGTCATCGGGGGGACAGTGAATGGGACGGGCAGCTTCATCATGCGCGCCGAACGCGTCGGTCGCGAGACGCTGCTGCAGCAGATCGTGCAGTTAGTGAGCGAGGCGCAGCGGAGCCGCGCGCCGATTCAACGGTTGGCCGATCGCGTGTCGGCATACTTCGTCCCAGCCGTCGTGTTCATCGCCGCAGTCACCTTTGTGATCTGGGGCCTCATTGGGCCGGAACCGCGCATGGTCCACGCGTTGGTGAACGCCGTCGCTGTGCTGATCATCGCTTGTCCGTGCGCCTTGGGATTGGCTACGCCAATGGCAATCATGGTAGGAACGGGGCGAGGGGCGATGGCGGGCGTGCTCATGCGGAATGCCGAAGCGCTGGAACTGCTAGAACGTGTGGACACGCTCGTCATTGATAAGACGGGGACGCTCACGGAAGGGAGACCGCGCCTGGTCTCCATCGTCGCGTTGGCGGAGTTGACTGAGGCTGAGATATTGCGCTTCGCCGCGAGTCTTGAGCGAGGGAGCGAGCATCCTCTGGCGCGCGCGCTCTTGGAAGCCGCCGAGCAACGTGGGATCTCCCTGGCTCACGTGAGAGATTTTCGTTCATCTCCCGGGAAGGGGGCGATGGGAAATGTCGAGGGACACACGGTCATGGTCGGCAGCGAGAAGGGAGCCGTGGACCTCGGTTTGGAGACCGAAGTTGATATGGTGCGCCCGCAAGTGGAGGCGATGCGGCGCATTGGACAAACGGTCCTGTTCGTCATTGTGGATGGAACGCTCGTCGGACTCTTAGGGATCACCGACCCCCTCAAGGCTTCAGCGCGCGAGGCCATCACGGCCTTGCATCGGGAGAAGTTGCGGATTGTGATGGTCACCGGCGATCATCGCCAGACGGCCGAAGCAGTAGCTCGCGAGCTCGGTCTCGATGAGGTGATTGCTGAGGTCTTGCCGGACGAGAAAGCCGAAGTGGTGAGGCGCTTGAAAGCGGAGGGACGCCGAGTAGCCATGGCCGGGGATGGCATCAATGACGCTCCGGCGTTGGCCGAAGCGGATGTGGGGATCGCGATGGGGACGGGCACAGACGTCGCCATCGAGAGCGCTGCCATAGTCTTGGTGAAGGGCGACCTGCGCGGAATTGTGCGGGCCCGACGATTGAGCCGCGCGACGATGCGCAATATCCGGCAAAATCTCTTCTTCGCCTTTGTGTACAATCTCCTCGGCGTGCCGATCGCCGCTGGCGTCTTCTATCCGGTCTTCGGTCTGCTCTTGAGCCCGATGATCGCGGCGGCCGCGATGACATTCAGCTCGGTCTCAGTCATTGCGAATGCCCTGCGCTTGCGTCGGCTCGTTCTCTGAAGCCGAGATCCCCTCGTGGGCCGGGAAGGCTATC
This sequence comes from Blastocatellia bacterium, assembly GCA_025055075.1. Taxonomy (NCBI): domain Bacteria; kingdom Pseudomonadati; phylum Acidobacteriota; class Blastocatellia; species Blastocatellia bacterium. Next base: position 111,433 of record JANWYV010000020.1, on the reverse strand, counting down.
GAAAACCAAAAGGCGCGTGGAGTAGAGATCTCCCACGCGCCTTCATTGCAAGGCGTCAGGCAACGTCACTTCTTCGCCGGGAGAACGGAGTTCTTCAGCGCCCTTGCGATCCGGAATTTCAGGACCGTCTTGGCCGGGATCTTGATGGGTTCGCCAGTTCGAGGGTTGCGACCCATTCGGGCTTTCCGTTTGGAGAGAACGAATTTCCCAAGTCCCGGCAAGGCAAAGACGCCCGCCTTTTTCACCTCTTTGGCCACGAGCGTCGAGAGCTCGTCGAGGAAACCTCGCGCCGTCGCTCGATTCACTCCAAGCTTCTCAGCCAGATGTCCCACCAATTCAGCTTTCGTCAGTCCCTTTTTCGCCATATCTTCCTCCTCACGCGTGAGATGCTCACTACACGGACGCCCTTATCTTAGCACGAAATCACGAGCGCGTCATCGAAATTGTTTCCTCCTCGGGGACTTCGCGCCGGTGCAGGACCTTGTCGATCAAGCCGTAGGCAACGGCTTGATCGGCCGTGAGGATGAAATCGCGCTCCACATCCCGCTCGATCTGCTCGATCGAGCGCCCCGTGTGTTTGGCCAGGAGCGAACTGATCAAGCGGCGCAAGCGCATCAGCTCCTCAGCATGAATGCGGATATCGGTGGCCTGGCCCGAAACGCCATAGATGTACGGTTGATAGATCACGATCCGAGAGCTGGGGAGCGCATACCGCTTTCCTGGCGTCCCGGCCGCCAAGAGCAAAGCGGCAATGGCCTCTGCCTCTCCCGTGCAGATCGTGGCTACGTCAGGGCGAATGAATTGCATCGTATCGTAGATGGCAAGACCTGCGGTGAGGGAGCCGCCAGGACTATTGATGTAGAGATTGATATCCCGATCCGGATCCTCCGCCTCCAAATAAAGCAATTGGGCGATGATCAGGTTGGCCACCTGATCGTCAATCGGTGTTCCGAGAAAGACGATGCGCTCTTTCAAGAGGCGAGAGTAGATATCGTAAGCGCGTTCCCCGCGACTCGTCGTCTCCACAACAATCGGCACGAAGTGCATAGTCTCACCTCCCGCTCTGCAATTTTAGCATGAATTTTCGTCCTGGCAATCACTGTCGTGCGTTTCTGAGGCGTGGTGCCTTGCTTTTTGAGAGGAAATGGACTATCACTCACAACATAACGAAGTGACCATGAGAGGCGACGTGAATCAAGAGGTACAGAAGCTGGCGACGCTGCTCAACATCAGTCAGACATTGGGGACGACGCTCAACTTGCGGCAGGCGTTACTGCGGGTGCTGGAGATCTTGGAGGAGAATCACGGCGTCGTCTCCGGCGTGATCGCCCTCTTTGAGGAAGGGGGCGATGAGGTGGCGATCGAGGTCTCGGTGGGGTTGACGCGCGAGGCGCAGCAGCGCGGGCGCTATCGAGTGGGTGAGGGGATCATCGGACGCGTGGTCGAAAGCGGCAAGCCCATTGTCGTCCCAAAGGCGAGCCAAGAACCCCTCTTCCTGAATCGCACGGGTGTGCTCAAGGCATCTCGCGAAGAATTGACCTTCATCTGCGTGCCCGTCTCCGTGGATCAGCACACCATCGGCGCCATGGGCATCGTGCTGCCCTATCGTCCGGATCGGGATTACGATCAAGCCACGAAGTTCTTCAGTATCGTCGGCTCCATGGTGGCGCAGGCTGTGAAGGTGAACCAGCTCATCGAAGCGGAGAAGCGCCGCCTGTTGGACGAGAACCTCGCCTTGCGCCGAGAACTCAAGGAGCGCTATGACTTCAGCAACATCATCGGCACGAGTCGGCCGATGCAGGAGGTTTACGCTCAGGTCGCGCAGGTCGCTCGGACGAATACGACGGTCCTCATTCGTGGAGAGTCAGGAACGGGAAAGGAGTTGATCGCGCGGGCGATCCATTACAATTCGCTGCGGGCCGATCAGCCGTTCATCAAAGTCAGTTGCGCCGCTTTGCCGGAGAGCCTCATTGAGGCCGAGCTGTTCGGGTATGAGAAAGGGGCCTTCACGGGAGCGTATGCACGAAAGAAAGGACGATTCGAGCTGGCCGATCGCGGGACGCTCTTTTTGGACGAGGTCGGCGACCTCCCCCTCTCAGTACAGGTCAAGCTCCTGCGCGTGTTGCAGGAGCGAGAATTCGAGCGGCTCGGCGGGACGGAGACGATCAAGGTGGACGTGCGGCTGATCGCGGCTACGAATCGCGATCTGGAGCAAGCGATGCGCGAGGGGGCATTCCGCGAGGACCTCTATTATCGCCTGAACGTCTTCGCGATCTACCTGCCGCCGCTGCGGGAGCGAAAATCGGATATTCCACTTCTGGCCGATCATTTTCTCGAGAAGTACGCGCGCCTGCACGGCAAGGACATTCGACGCATCTCGACGCCAGCCATTGATATGCTCATGAGCTACCACTGGCCGGGGAATGTCCGCGAGCTGGAGAATTGCATCGAGCGCGCGGTCCTCGTTTGCGAGGGGAACGTGATCCATAGCCATCATCTGCCGCCCACGCTTCAAACGGCCGAGGCTTCGGGAACGGTCCCGCGCCTCTCCCTGAGCGAAGCTGTGGCCGCGTATGAGAAGGATCTGATCCTGGATGCCTTGAAGACAGCGCGAGGAAACATCTCGCGGGCGGCACGTTTGCTCAATACCACTAAGCGCATCCTCGGCTACAAGGTCAAAAAGTACGGGATCAATCCCCGCCGCTTCAAAGAATAGCTCGATTTCCCTTACCCCTCGTGAAATAGAGCCCCTTGTGGGAGCGAGCCGCGGATGCTCTCGTGAGCGCTTTTGAAGCGAAAAGGAGAGTTGTGCACGCGAGCTTGTTGACAGAGGGAGATGGGCTTTGGTATACGTGTCGCCTCCTGTGAGCGATCATCGAGGAGGAGGTCGTATGAACGAGCGTTCGTGGGTGCGTCGCGTTTTCGTCGGGGTGAGCCTTCTGGTCGTCCTCATGGTTGGACTTCCGGTGATCGCACAAGATCGAGAGGATCGGCTCACCCCGATGGATCTCTTCGAATTGGAGTATGCCAGTGATCCGCAGATCTCGCCCGATGGGCGCTTCGTCGTCTACGTGCGACGAGCGAGCGACGTCCTGACAGATCAGCGCTATTCCAATCTCTGGATCGTCTCCTTCGATGGGAAGGAGCATCGGCCGTTGACGACAGGCCTCTCTCGGGACGTTTCGCCACGCTGGTCGCCCGATGGCACACGAATCGCATACGTTTCAGATCGAGAGGGCTCGCCGCAGATCTACGTGCGGTGGATGGATACAGGGCAGACGGCGCGGATCACGAACGTACCGTTTCCACCGGAGGGAATCGCCTGGTCTCCGGATGGACGCTACATCTCGTTCGCGATGTTCGTCCCAGAGCCGCCGCGACAGATCGGCCGTTTCCCCTCACCTCCTCCCGGAGCCAAATGGGCGGAGCCTGCGATGGTGATTGATCGGCTCGTCTATCGCTTCGATGGGGCGGGGTATTTGAAACCCGGGTACACGCATGTGTTCATCGTGCCCGCGGAAGGGGGAACGCCTCGGCAAATCTCCAGCGGGAAGTTCCATCACGGCGGCGTCGGCTTCCGCGCGAGCGAAGCTGTGTGGACGCCCGATGGGAAAGCTCTGCTCATCTCGGCCAACCGTCGGCCGGATTTCGAGCTGGAGCCGCTCGACACGGAGATCTACGAGTTCTCCATCGCCGACGGCTCGGTTCGAGCTTTGACCAATCGAAGAGGACCGGATAACGCTCCGGCGATCTCTCCCGATGGGCGTTATATCGCATACGTCGGCTTTGACGACGCCTATCAGGGGTATCAAGTGACGCGCCTCTATGTGATGAATCGGGATGGAAGCGGCTCGCGCGTTCTCTCCGCCGCGCTCGATCGAGACGTCGTGCGGCCGCGCTGGACTCCGGATGGGCGCGCGATCCTCTTCCTCTACGACGATCAAGGCACGACGAAGCTCGGCCTCTATACGCTCGACGGTGCTTTCCGAACGCTCGCCGCTCATATTGGGAGCGGAGACTTGGCCTACAGCATGGGCGGCGCTTTCAGCGTAGCGAGCAATGGGGCTTTCGCGGTGACCTATACGCGCCCGGATGTGCCGGGAGACATCGCCGTGGGAACGCTCGCCAATCCCGCACTTCGGGTGATCACGGCCTTGAACGCGGATCTCTTCGCGCGAAAGAAGCTCGGACGTGTCGAAGAAATCTGGTACACGTCTTCGCTCGATGGACGAAAGATTCAGGGATGGATCCTCACGCCTCCCGATTTCGATCCGTCGAAGAAGTATCCCCTGATCTTGGAGATCCATGGCGGGCCGTTCGCCAATTACGGCGACCGATTCGATGTGGAGAAACAGATGTGGGCGGCGCGCGGATACGTCGTCCTCTATGTGAATCCGCGTGGGAGCACGAGCTACGGTCAGGAATTCGGGAATCTGATCCACCATGCGTATCCCGGGGACGATTTCTACGACTTGATGTCCGGCGTGGACGCTGTCCTCGCGCGCGGCTATGTGGATCCGGAGAATCTCTTCGTCACAGGCGGCAGTGGGGGTGGCGTCTTGACCTGTTGGGTGATCGGACGGACGAATCGGTTTCGAGCGGCGGCGGCCGCCTATCCCGTGATCAACTGGTACAGTTTCGTGCTGACGGCCGACATCGCCGCATTCGCCATCAAGTATTGGTTCCCGGGCTTTCCGTGGGATCACGTTGAGCACTATGAGAAGCGATCGCTTCTCTCGGTGGTCAAGAACGTGCGCACCCCGACGCTCATCATCACAGGAGAAGAGGATTATCGCACGCCAATGTCCGAATCCGAGCAGTATTTCACGGCGTTGAAACTGCTGGGCGTCGAAGCGGTGCTCGTCCGCGTTCCCGGAGAACCGCACGGGATTATGAGGCGGCCGAGCCACCATATGGCCAAGATCTTGTACATCGCGAATTGGTTCGATGAACACCGAAAGCGTGAGTGAGCGAGCGCGCTCGCTGAAGACACAAGGAGGAGTGTGAGATGAAAACCGTGCGAAGGATCATCGTCCCCATCCTTTTGCTCGTCCTCATGAGCTCCTTCCGCGTCGGTCTCGCTTATCCGAGATCGCCGCGGGAGGACCTCCAGGATCTGGAGGCCTATATCGTTCGCGCGATGCGCGAATGGGAAGTCCCAGGGCTGGCGCTGGCCATCGTCAAGAATGACGCCGTCGTGCTCGCGAAGGGCTATGGCGTCAAGCAGCTCGGGGAGAGCGCTCCGGTGACCGAGCGCACGATCTTCGCCATCGGCTCGGCCTCGAAAGCGTTCACGACGGCCGCGCTGGCTATGCTCGTGGAGGAGGGGAAGCTTCAATGGGATGATCCGGTCGTGAAGTATCTCCCCGACTTCCAGTTGTTCGATCCCTACGTCACCCGCGAGTTGACGATCCGCGATCTAGTCACCCATCGCAGCGGGCTCGAGCGCGCGGACCTGCTCTGGTATGGCTCGATGTATGAGCGGGAAGAGATCGTGCGGCGGATTCGATTCTTGAAACCGCGCTGGAGCTTTCGCAGCCGCTTCGGCTATCAGAACATCCTCTATTTGGTGGCTGGTCAGGTCATTCGTGCCGTTACCGGAAAGACATGGGATGAGGTCATCCGCGAACGCATCTTCCAGCCTTTGGGCATGACGGCGAGCACGACCAGCGTGAAGGCGCTGCGCGCGGCCACGGATGTCGCCACGCCGCACGCCAGAGTCGAAGACGTCGTCCGACCAATCCCCTGGCGGGACATTGATAACATCGCTCCAGCGGGGTCTATCAACTCCAATGTCCTGGAGATGACCGAGTGGATTCGGTTGCATTTGAACGAGGGGACGTATCGTGGGCGGCGGTTTTGGAGTGCGGCCATGGAGCGCGAGATGCAAACACCGCAAACGATCGTTCGTCCCGAGCCGCCATATTCCGTGCTCTTTCCAGAAGCGCGATTTCTGACCTACGGGTTGGGCTGGTTCCTCCACGATTATCGAGGCCGCAAGATCGTCGAACACGGAGGCAACATTGACGGGATGAGCGCGCTCGTGGTCCTCGTCCCGGAGGAGAAGTTCGGCTTCGTCATTTTGACGAACATGAATGGAACGCTGCTTGTGCATGCGCTCAAGTACCGAATCCTGGACGTCTTCTTTGGGGCCTCACCGCGAGATTGGAGCGCAGAGTTCCTCCAGCGGGCGAAGGCCTTACAAGAACAGCAGCAGGCCGCCGTGAAGCGGATCGAAGAGGCGCGCGTCACGGGGACGCAACCGGCTTTGCCGCGAGCGCAGTACATCGGGACGTATGAGAACGATGTGTATGGCCAGGTGAGCGTTGAAGAGGAGGCGGGAAAGCTCGTCCTACGATTCGGTCCGACTCGCGTGGGCGACCTGGAGCATTGGCATTACGAGACGTTTCGGGTACGCTGGCGTGATCCTCTCTTACCTCGGGCCTTCGCTATCTTCGTGCCGGATGTCGAGGGGAAAATCAGCGAGCTGCGGATGAGGATCTCTGGACTCTTCGAGGACCTCGCGTTCAAACGGATTTCGCCGAGAGAAGGGGAGCGCTAGCGCTGAAGGGCTTGTCTTCGGATAAGCCATGTGCTATATCTGCAGGGCGTCGAACATCCAAACGGGGGAGGGAAAGCTATGGCAAGGCGAGGCTATGTCGTCGGGGTGATCGTACTCTCCTTGTGCGCTCTTTGGAGCGCGGCTTTGGGACAGACGGCGGCGACGGCCATCGTGAGCGGGACGGTCACTGATCCGGCCGGAGCTGTCATCGCAGGCGCCGAGGTCACGGTGACCGAGACGGCGACGAATATCAGCCGGACGGTCAAGACCAACGAAAATGGGCAGTACGTGGTGACGAATCTTCCTCCTGGGGTGTACAAGGTTGCGGCGACGGCTCCGGGATTCCGTCAGGCGGTTGTCTCCGCGTTGAAGATCGATGTCGCGAAAGGGTACACGGTGAACTTCACGCTCGAAGTCGGAGAGATCGCCGAGACGGTCGAAGTCACGGCCGGAGCCGGTGTGGAATTGCAGACCGTGGACGCGACGGTTGGGAACGTCCTCAAAGGGGAGACGCTTTTGCGCCTGCCCAACATCAATCGGAGTGCGGTCTCGATCTACTTGCTGCAGCCGCTGACGATGCCCTATCGCGGTGTCGGCGTCAACGATAACATTGGGGGACAAGTCGCCGGTGCGCGAAGCGATCAGAATACGTTCATCCTGGACGGAGTGGACATCACAGACAACACCGTTGGGACGCATCCGGTGAAGCCGCTCTCCAGCGGACCTGAACCCATCATTCCCGTTCCGGTCGAGAGCATCGAAGAATTCCGCGTGGGGACGACGAATCCCAATGCGACCTTCGGTCGCAGCTCGGGCGGACAGATCGCCTTCATCACCAAGCGCGGGACTAACGAGTTTCACGGTTCGGCCTACTGGTACCATCAGAACGATAACCTGAACGCGAACACGTGGACGCGGAACCGAACGCGGCAGCCGGATCCGGAATTGAAGGATAATCGATTCGGATTCTCGGCCGGGGGGCCGATCTTCAGGAATCGCACGTTCATCTTCGCCAACTACGAGGGACGGCGATTCCCGCAATCGCAGGACATCGTTCGCATTGTGCCGACTGAGACGCTGCGCGCTGGGATTCTGCGCTTCCGCGATGCCACGGGTCAGATCGTCAGCTATGATCTGAGGACCTCGCGACTCTGTGGCCCGACGAATTCCGATCCGTGCGATCCGCGAGGGATCGGGTTGAATCCGGTGGTCAGAGCCCTGTGGGACTTGCTACCTCCGGGCAACGATCCTTCGGCGGGCGATGGGCTGAATACGATTGGATTTCGAAGCGTGGCCGATGCCTCGATCACGAACGATTTCGCGGTCGTTCGCTTGGATCACCATCTGAGCGACCGCTGGCGTTTCGAGGGGAGCTATCGGTACTTCCGGCAGATCTCAGCCTCACCGACGCAGTTGGACATCGGAGGACTCTTGAAGGGGAACACCAAGGGCGTTCCAGCTTCGTTGGCCAAAGTGCCGGTGCAGCCGCGTCTGGTGACTGCCGGAGTGATCGGGCAGATCACGCCGCATCTGACCAACGAATTTCGATTTTCGTTCCAGCGGAACTTCTGGTGGTTGCAGCGGGTCTCTCCGTTCCCCCAAGTGGCGGGGACGAATGTGGCCCTTCAGGTAGCGGGCCATCCCTCGTTCGGGGGATTGGTCTCCGAACCGATCGACGTGCACGCGCAAGTGGCGCGCACACAGGGCGTCAACGATCATGTGACGCAGTTCGTGGATAATGTGACGTGGATCAAGGGACGGCATACGATGCAGTTCGGGACGTCCATTCGTCGGCTGAAGCTCTACCATCTGCGCGATGACAAGGTCGTAGGATCGCTGACAGCGCTGGTCGCCGAACTGGATGTGGCGGGGGCTGTGACGATCCTGCCATCAAATCGGCCGCCGAGCTGTTCGGAGACCGTGCGGACGAATTGCCTGCAGCCCGGTGATGTGACTCGATGGAATCGGCTCTACGCTGGAGCGCTCGGGATCATTGATAACGTGGGGGTCATGATCGTGCGCGATGGGAAGTTGAATCCGCGTCCCATCGGCGCGCCGCTTGAGGTGGACGCACGAATCAACGCCTACGAGTTCTATTTCAACGACATTTGGAGGATTCGTCCTTCCCTGACGCTCACGCTCGGCGCGAGCTACCAGTGGCAGACACCTCCGGTGGAGAAAGATGGACGACAGACGTTCTTGATCGAGCAGGCGACGGGAAAGATCCTGACTTCGAGCCAATACTTCGCCGCGCGGCGGCAAGCGGCCTTGCGCGGGGAGATTTATAATCCCGCCCTTGCCTTCCAGCCAATTCGGAATTCCAGTCGCGATCGCATCTTCGACGTGGATCGGACGAACTTCGGTCCGCGCGTGGCCGTGGCCTGGAATCCAGCATTCGAGCGCGGCGTGGGGGGAGCGTTGTTCGGGAACCGCAAGGGCGTCATCCGGGCTGGATATGGGATCGTCTACGATCGGTTGAATACCGTTCAGACGATCGTCATCCCACTTCTTGGAGTCGGATTCGCACAAACGATCAACTGCCGCGGACCGCGCATTGGCGGCGTCTGCGCGGGAAACAATGATCCCTCGAATGCATTCCGCATCGGCGTGGATGGACCAGCGCCGATCCCCACAATTCCGGCCGTGACCCCTCCCGTTGTCCCCAGCGTTCCCTTCGGGGAGATCCTCTCGTTTCAGGTCGACCCGGACATCAAGGTCGGACGCTCGCACAGCTTCGATCTGACTATTCAACGCGAGTTGCCGGGGAGCTTCCTCATCGAATTCGGCTATGCTGGGCGATTGGGGCGGAATCTGAATCAGAACGTGCAATTGAGCGCCGTGCCATTCTTCATGCGCGATCGGGCGACGCTCCAAACCTTCGCGCAAGCGTTCGATGCGGTAGCTGAGCAATTGCGGGCGGGCGTGGCCCCGGATCGCGTGACGCCGCAGCCATGGTTCGAAAATCTCCTGGGACCAGGAGGAACGGTTCGTGTGGCCACGGCTCGCACGGCAGCCTTTCGAGACGGATTGTTGAACGATCTCTGGACGTTCATCCAGACATCCTTACTAGCAGCGGGGCAACCAACAATCACCAACATGCAGGTGCTCGACCTCTGGATGAGGACCGACGGTGGGCGGTCGAACTATCACTCGTTCTTCGTGACCGTGCGAAAGGCCTTCTCGCGGAACCTCACCTTCGACATCAACTACACGTTGTCGAAAGCCCTCGATCAGGCCGGACTCATCCAGAATTTCATCGGCACGTTCTCCTCCTCCTACGATCCCGATATCGACTACGGCCCAGCTTTCTTCGATCGCCGTCACGTGATGAACGCGCTGGGATTCTATGAGCTTCCCTTCGGACGAGGGCAGCGTTGGAGCACAGGGACGTGGTTCGATAAGGTCGTCGGGGGATGGTACTTCTCCGGGATCTTCACAGCCAATAGTGGATTGCCGCTCACCTTCGTGCAGAGCAACCAAGTTTGGGGAGGAGATCCGCTCAACTTCTCCGTGGGCGCTGGGGCGATCCCGCTCCGGAAGCCCGACTTCCCGAATAAGGTGCATCGGAATGTCGCCGGATCGGGCGGCATCGGAACGGTCGGTGATCCCAAGCGCGGAGGGACTGGACTGAACCTCTTCGCTAATCCGGAGGCGGTCTTCAACAGCTTCCGAAAGATTCGCATCAGCGAAGACGGACGGCAGGGGCGAGGGGTGCTCCGCGGATTTCCGCGCTGGAACTTCGATCTCTCCATCGGGAAGAAGACGGCGATCACTGAGAGTATGCGCTTGGTCTTCACGTGCGACTTGCTGAACGCGTTCAACCGATTGGAGCTGGCCGATCCCACACTCAGCATGCTCGATCCGGCTTCATTCGGCGTCTTGACCACACAGTTCAATACGCCTCGCTTCATTCAACTCGGGTTCCGATTCGAGTGGTGATGGAAGGGCGGGGCGGAGGAGAAGGCTCCTCCGCCCCACTTGAGATATGGGTTCTGGATTCCCGCATGGGACTTGATCCGGGCGCTTATGGAAAACTGTTCGGATGTGGACGAACTTGTAAAAATTGGCGGAATTCGTGACAATATTAGCCCTATGTCGAGGCCATTTGAATGGCCAGATCTTTCGGATTCGAGGGGAGCCTTGCGAGATTCCCGTGAGGATGCGCGAGGCGGGGCGGCTTGTGGATGAATATCGTGGGGCAAAATTGTCTCTTGATCTTCTCGATGAGACATCATTGTGCCAATCTATGGCTAGTGCACGACTCGGCCGAGAAGTGAAACAAGCATCGCGATTCCAATGGATTATGGTGATCGCGGCGCTCGCTCACTCCTCTCTGGCACGCCGTTTGCTGAAATCCCTCCAGTTAAGCTCTGTTTGAGAGAGGAGCGACCGATGAGAAGCGAGCACGGGGAGATCATGCAATTTCTGCTTCACTTTCGGGAGCGTTTCTCCTCGGAGGAGGAGTTTCGCGTATTCCTGGTCGAGGAAGTGCGACGGTTCGTCAAAGATGCCAGGGCGTATGGCATCGTGATCTCGATTTTACCCGAGTGCCTCACGCCGAGATCAGCGTTCGTTGGGGAAGGACGTCATCGCTTCTGAAGCATCCTTCGGGGAGGGGCTTCGGGATGGCGTCCTGAGGGCTTTCGGGCGCACTCGTGATCTTTTCGTCCCATGAGGAGGGAGATTATGACACCACAGAAAGTCTTCGAATACGCGCGCGCGCACGGAGCCAAGTACGTGGATATTCGATTCACGGACTTGGTGGGGCAGTGGCAGCACATGACGTTTCCCATCGAGCAGTTGAAGGAAGAGAGCTTCGAAGAGGGCTTCGGATTCGATGGATCGAGTATCCGAGGGTGGGCAGCGATCCATGAGAGCGACATGTTGCTCATCCCGGATGCGCGATGGTATTGGATGGATCCGTTCTATGAGGAGCCCACGCTCTGTCTGATTGGGGACATTGTGGATCCAATTACGCGGCAGGGGTACGAGTACGATCCCCGAGGAGCTGCCAAGCGGGCCGAGGCATACATGCGATTCACAGGAATCGCCGACGAGGCCTATTTCGGTCCGGAGGTCGAATTCTTCATCTTCGATGAAGTGCGCTACGAGGTGAATGGCGTGCGGAGCGGATACGAAGTGCGAAGCCAGGAGTGGGGAGACCGAGGCTACCGCATGCGGGGGAAGGAAGGGTATGTGCCGATTCCGCCTGTGGATCAGCTTCAGGACGTGCGAACGGAGATCGCCGAGCGCCTCCGACAGATCGGCATTGAGGTGGAGTGCCATCATCACGAGGTGGCGAGTGGCGGGCAAGGCGAGGTGGATTTTCGCTATGGGGGATTGGTGGAGACGGCCGATCATGTGATGGCGTTCAAGTACATCGTCCGGCAAGTGGCCTGGCGGCGTGGGAAAGTCGCGACGTTCATGCCGAAGCCTATCTTCGGGGATAATGGCAGCGGCATGCATTGCCATCAGTCGCTTTGGAAGGGAGGGCGCCCACTCTTCGCGGGCGAGGGATATGCGGGACTCTCGCAGGAAGCGCTCTGGTACATTGGCGGATTATTGCGTCATGGACCGGCCTTGGCCGCCTTCGTCGCGCCGACGACCAATAGCTATCGCCGATTGGTGCCTGGGTTCGAGGCGCCGGTGAACCTTGCATATTCGCGTCGGAATCGCAGCGCGGCTGTTCGCATCCCCATGTATTCGGCCAATCCCGCAGCGAAGCGGCTAGAATTTCGGCCTCCAGATCCGAGTTGCAATCCCTATCTGGCCTTCGCGGCGATGCTGATGGCCGGATTGGACGGGATCCAGCAGCGGATCGAACCGGGAGAGCCGCTCGATCGCGATATCTACGATATGAGCCCGGAGGAGTTGAAGGACGTACCGAAACTGCCGGGTTCGCTCGAAGAGGCGCTGGCGGCTCTGGAACAGGACCATGAGTTCCTGCTCAAAGGGGACGTCTTCACACCGGCGTTGATTGAGCGGTGGATCCGATACAAGCGGGAGCGCGAAGTAGACGCCGTGCGCTTGCGCCCGCATCCGATGGAGTTCTATCTGTATCTGGACGTGTGAGGCGTTTGAGACCTGCGTGGAAGGGGGAGACTCCGATTCCTCTTCGGGATCGAGTCTCCCGATGCTAGTATCGTCTCGAATGAATTCCCCTGATCCTCGATTCGAAGGTGGCTGTGGGCTTTGTGAACCGGAGGAGGGAGACCACTTGCCGAGGGGGCATGCTGAGGGCGGGGAGGGCATTCGCTCTCATGTCCGTCGCATGGCAGGGTATAATTCGTCGAGATGGGACGATGTGAGAACTGCGGCATTCGCTCTCGTTTAGTGGCCGAGCACCTCGGAGTATGCGGGACGTGCCTTCGACGCGGGAGTGTCGAAGCGCTAGAGCGAACGACGCGCATTCATAGCCTTACGCGGCGCGCGTTCGGACTTCCAGAATCGCCGCCTCGGGATCCACGCGGACGGCTTTGTTCGATCTGCGTGAATGAATGTCGGTTGGTCGACGATCGTCTCGGGTATTGTGGGCTTCCCTTCGCCGGGCGCAAGATGGCTGTCGTTCGATGGTATTATGATCCGCTTCCCACCAATTGCGTGGCCGATTGGGTGTGCGCTGGAGGGACGGGGGCCGGATACCCTCGATTTGCCTATCGCAACGGCCCCGAGCTGGGATACAAGAACTTGGCCGTCTTTTACGGAGCGTGCACGTTCGACTGTCTGTTTTGTCAAAACTGGCATTATCGCTGGGATCGCATGCGGGGGATGAAGTCGAGCGCGAGCGACTTAGCTCAAGCCGTCGATGCCCGGACGTCATGTATCTGCTTTTTTGGAGGCGATCCGACTCCTCAATTGCCTCACGCATTGGAAGTCGCGCGCGAAGCCATGGAACGAGCGCAAAGAGCAGGGCGAATTTTGCGCATTTGCTTTGAGACGAACGGGACGATGCATCCGCGGCTCGCCGCACGGATGATGGATCTCTCGTTGACCTCCGGAGGATGCGTGAAGTTCGACTTGAAGGCGTGGAACGAATCTATCCACATCGCGCTGACGGGCGTGACGAACGCACGCACATTGGAGAACTTCGCCCAGTTGGCGCGGCGCATCTCGGAGCGTCCTGATCCTCCGCCCCTTGTCGCGAGCACACTGCTCGTGCCCGGATACGTGGACGAGGAAGAGGTTCGCGCTCTCGCTCGATTCATCGCCGCATTGGACCGCACGATCCCCTATCGGCTTTTGGCCTTCCACCCCACCTTTTATCTCGCCGATCTTCCTCATACCTCGCGGGAACATGCCGCGCGTTGCTATCGAGCAGCCCGCGAGGCGGGTTTGGAGCGCGTCAGTGTTGGGAATCTTCATCTCTTGCGGGAAGACACGTATTAATCGAGGTTGCCGAAGTGGCGCAACGATTCGTCGATGGCTCGCCGTGGGAGAAGTCCGTAAGGATCAAGGCGATCCTGAGTGGGAGCGCGTCGAGCGTCACGTGATAGCGAGCATGCGCGCGATAGCGCCTCGGGCGCGCGCGGCGATCTCCTCCGGGACGCGGATCGGGTGAATCAACTCTTTGAGCGAGCGCAAGACCTTCGGCAGCGTGATACATTTCATGTACTCGCAGAGCGCATCATGCGAGACGGGATAGAATGTGCGGTCGGGATAGAGCACGCGCAGGCGATAGACCATCCCTTTCTCGGTCGCAACAAGGAAGGTCTTCGCGTTGGAAGTCTCGATGTGGCGCACCATGCCTTCGGTCGAGAGGAAATAGGCATTGCGCGGGAGCTGTCCGGAGACAGCTCGAGCCAGGCACGTCGTCGCGCATCCGCATTCGGGGTGGATGAGGATCTCCGCTTCCGGATGCTCCTCCAAAGCGCGCTCGATCGCCGTCTCAGCGATCTTCGCGTGGACGTGGCACTGGCCAGGCCAAAGCGTGAGCGGGCGTCGAGTGAGTCCGCTGATGACCGCCCCCAGGTATTGGTCTGGAAGGAAGAGGATCTCTCGATCGTCGGGAATCGCCTCGATGACTTTCTGCGCGTTGCGCGACGTGCAGCAGTAGTCCGAGAGGGCTTTGACGTCGGCCGTCGAGTTCACATACGTGACCACGACCGCATTGGGGTTTCGCTCGCGCCACGCGGCCAATTGCGGGGCTGTCACGCATGCTGCCAGGGAGCACCCCGCTTCTAGATCGGGCAAGAGCACAAGCTTATCGGGACAAAGGATCGCGGCCGTCTCGGCCATGAAGTGAACGCCGCAGAAGACGATCACCTGAGCCGAGGTCTGAGCAGCCTGCTGACTGAGCCCCAGAGAGTCGCCAATGAAGTCAGCGATCTCTTGGACCTCGGGGAACTGGTAATTGTGAGCAAGAAGCACGGCGTTGCGCTTCTCTTTCCACTCCAGGATCTCATTCGCCAATTCCGCCAGTTCTTCGCAAAAACTCAAGCTCTCATATCGCCCGGGGTACAGATCTGCCGCATAGCGGGTGAACCGTTCGTGAAACGTGCGGCCGTCGAAACGTTTCGGTCTCATCTCGCCCACTCCTTCGGAAGGAGAAAATTGTATCAGACGAGGCGATCATCTGCGAGCCGTGAGAGAGCCATGAGGCGAGCGGTCAGCTCCCCGAAAGCCAAGCTTCGAAAAGAGCGACGGCGCGCGACCGTTTTTTCATCCCCGGCGGGCGCGCCGTCGCTGGACGAGATGCTCCCTCCGCCAGTGATAGCGCGGATCAGTTCTCCGACATTGGAACGCCGAGCTGCCAGAAGAGGAAGCTCAACTCATCCGTCAAATCTTCGATCTGCTTGCTGAGTGGCAAGCCTCCCGAATGCCCGGCTTTCGTATCGTAGCGGAGGAGGATCGGCCGATCTGAAGCGGTCGCCGCTTGAAGTCGTGCCGTCATCTTCCGCGCGTGAAGCGGATCTACTCGCGTATCAGCATCCCCAGTGATGAAGAGTACGGCCGGGTACCGGGTACCGGGTTTGACCTGATGATACGGCGAATACGCGAGCAGGTATTTGAACTGCTCCGGATCGTCCGACGATCCATACTCCGGGATCCAGAAGCGAGCGACCAGAAACCGATGGTATCGGATCATATCGAGCAACGGGTAGGAGCAAACGACGGCAGCGAACAGCTCCGGACGCTGCGTGAGGGCTGCTCCGACAAGGAGTCCTCCGTTGCTTCCACCGGAGATGGCCAGACGCGAGGGATTGGTGTAGCCGTTTCTGATGAGCCATTCGGCGGCCGCTAGGAAATCGTCGAAGACGTTTTGCTTCTTCTCCAACATCCCCGCGCGGTGCCATTCTTCGCCGAACTCTCCACCACCTCGGAGATTCGGCAACGCGTAGACGCCGCCCATCTCCATCCACAGGACGGCGCGCGCGGAGAAGCCTGGCAGCAAACTGACGTTGAATCCGCCGTAGCCGGTGAGCAATGTCGGACGCGCGCCATCGAGTCTCAGATGACGGGCATGAGCGATGAACATTGGGACGCGCGTCCCATCGCGCGATTCATACCAGATCTGTTTGACTTCGAACTGTTCGCTGCGGATCGGCACCTTCAACGCCGCCCACACTTCTGATGTCCCCGTGTTCATGTCGTAGCGATAGATCGTCGTCGGGATGTGGAAGGAGGAGAAGGCGTAGAAGACCTCGGGGTTCGTCCAACGGCCCCTCACGCTACTGACGGAGCCGATCGTCGGCAGGGGGATTTCGGCGAGGAATCTTCCATTGGGATCAAACATCCGCACGCGCGCTTGCACGTTCTCCAGGTAGTTCACTACGAGTCGCCCTCCGACCAAGGCGAAGCCGTTGATCACCGCGGGCGATTGAGGGATGACCTCGCGCCATCGCTCGCGCGCTGCAGCCTCTCGCACGTCCACAGCCAAAAGACGGCCGCGCGGAGCATTCCAGTTCGTCAAGAGGTAGAGCGTGTCGCCGACGATCTCCCCACTGAATCGCGCCTGGAGATCATTGACGACTACGATGGCAGGACCGCCGCGCGCCACATCCTGGAGATAAAGCTCCGTTCGACGGGCCCCAGCACCATGCGAGACCGTAAAGAGCAAGTACCGACCATCTTCCGAGAGCTCGGCATTGATGATCTTATCTACACCGTAGCCGCGACCGAAGATCTCGCGATCGCGTGCCGGATCCTCGCCCAACCGGTGAAAGTAGACGCGTGGGCCTTCAGGGGTGTGACGCGTGTAGTAGAAACCGCTTTTGTCCGGCGTCAGTGAGAGGCCAAAATATCGGCCTTTGGGAAGGACATCGGGGAGATCGCGACGCGCTTCGACATCGAAGATCCGAATGGTGATCTCATCCTCACCCCCTTGACGCACGCCATAGGCGAGCAGGGTCCCATCGTCAGAGACATCCAGCAGCGTTACACTCGTCGTGTGATCGGGACTCCACGGATGCGGATCAATCAACACCTCATCCGGCCCCTGGCGTCCCTTCCGCATGTAGAGGACGAATTGCTCCTGATCGGCGCGTCGCTTGGAGAAGAAATATCGACCGCCGCGTTCGATGGGAAGTCCGATGGCTTCCACTCTCATCAGCTCGGTGAGGCGCCTTCGGATCCTCTCGCGCCCGGCGACCGTATCGAGCAACGCGCGGGTGTACGCGTTTTGTTCTTCGATCCAAGCCCGCGTCTTCGGACTCCATTGATCTTCGAGCCACCGATAGGGATCGACGATCTCAACGCCGTGCAGGACTTCTTTGACATTGTCCGCCGAAGTCGTCGGCGGCTTTCGAGGAAGTTGTGTCCTCGCTCCTCCCCATGTTGGGAGGAGAACAAAAAGAAGGAGGAAAAGCCCGAAAACCGAACATCGAACTCTCAATCCACTCATAATGACCCCTCCCCGGAGAAAATCTCGAAGAATCCCACGCGGTTCTCACACCGGCGCGTCGTCGACGTCCGAGGCGAGCCCGCGTGGGCCGATCGTTAACGATTCAGGGTTCCCGTCGTGCGCGCCCGCTCTGCGGTTCGGCGCTCTCAACAGGCTCCTCTTTATCCTTTCGCTTGTACTTCTCGAACCAGGCAAGCAGATAAAGTTGCTGAGCCAGTTGGTGAGACGGTCGGCGCCAACTGTGATACTCCTCGGGCATGCGGATGAGGAGCGTCTCCTTCTTGAGCATCTTCAGGGCGCGATAGAACTCCTCGCTTTGACCGATCGGCGTGCGAAGATCGGCTTCGCCCGTCATGATCATCGTCGGCGTCTTCACATTAGCGACGTAGTGCAACGGAGAGCGGAGCGCGTATTCCATCGGGTCTTCCCATGGGAATTTTCGGAACTGATAGTACCAACTGGGGCCGTCGGTCGTCCCCACGAACGAATGCCAGTTAGTGACCGGACGCATGGAGACGGCCGCGGCGAACCGATCCGTATGCCCGACGATCCACGCCGTGAGAACGCCTCCTCCACTGCCGCCACAGACGAAGAGGTTGCGTTCGTCAATCCAGCCCTTGGCGAGCGCGGCATCTACCCCCGCCATCAGGTCGTCGTAATCCTTGCCCGGATAGGCGTACTGAATGCCGTTGACGAACTCTTGCCCGTATCCCGTGCTCCCACGCGGGTTCGTGTAGAGGACGGCGTAACCGTTGGCCGCGAAATTCTGGAAGGCCCAGTTGAACGCCACGCTGTACATCGCCCAGGGACCGCCATGAATCCAGAGCACCATTGGATATTTCTTCGTCGGGTCGAACTCGGCGGGTTTGATCAACCAGCCTTGGATCTTCCATCCATCCGTCGAAGTGAACCACAGCTCTTCGACATCGCCAAGCTTCACGCCAGCGAGCACGTCCTCGTTGACGTCTACGAGTTTCTTCATCGTCGCCGGATCGCGCAGGTTGAAGGTGACGAGCACACCCGGTTCCTTGAACGTTGAGCGGACGGTGGCGACTTGCCCGTTCCTGGCGAGCGAGAAGCCGGAGAGAACGTGCGTTCCTTCCAGGACCTTTCGGATTTTGCCGTCAAGCGAGGCGAAGTAGATGCTCGTTGTCCCCTTTTCCCCAACGAGAAAGTATACGCCCGATCCATCGGGCGCCCACGTCACGGCCATCGGCGAGCTGGGCAGATTGTCGGCGAGGACGCGCTTATTCCCGCCATCCTTGTCCATGAGGTAGAGGTTGGAGATGTGGAACGTGTAGCCCTTCTCATCATAGCCCGTGTAGGCGATCCATCGGCCATCAGGAGAGACCGTCGGATTCGCGTCCGGGCCTCGGCGATCCGTGAGCGGTTTGATGTCGAGCGTCTGGAGGTCAACGGCGTAGATCTCCGTGTCGCCACGCAAGTACTCCCAATCGGGCTTGCGGATGGCCGAGACATAGATCGTCTTCCCATCGGCCGACCATTCGGGATCGGTGTGGTTGTACTTGCCGCTGGTGATCTGACGGGGCGTGCCCCCGAGCGTCGCATCAATCACGAACACGTGGGTGTAGCCGCGCGGCAGTAAGCCTTGGCCATCACGCGCCCACGTGAGCCGATCCACGACGATAGCCGGTCGCGCCCATTGTGCCCCGGCCGGTCGCTCGGGCATCTTGATCGGCAGGATAGGATCGTTATCCGGGACGAGCATCGTGAAGGCGAGATATTTCCCGTCGGGCGACCATCGGAGGTTGCTCGGCGCGCGCTCCAAATGCGTCAATTGGGCGACCTCGCGCGTGTCTACCCACATCACGTGAATCTGCGTCGTGCCATCGCGATTCGAGAGGAAGGCGATCCGCTTCCCGTCTGGAGACCAAACCGGTGAGCTGTCGCGCCAGTTCCCGGACGTCAACTCGCGCACGCGCGTGCCGGCAACGTCCACGATCCAGAGGTTGCTGTTATACTCGTCCCGCATCTTGTTCACCCAGGTTCGAGTGAAGATGATATGCTGGCCGTCGGGCGAGATGTTCGGGTTCCCGACGGATTCCATTTCCATGAAGGTCTCCTTGTCCAGGAGTTTAACCTTCTGTTGGCTGAAGACTGGGGCGATCGCACCGATGAGCCCCAGGGCGAGCGTGAGAGCAAGGATTCGTCGAACGACGTTGGTCATAGGCCCCTCCTTCAAAGTTGGGCTTGAAAGCACATGCGCATCGATGACTACGACGGAAGCGCTATTTTCGGTTTCGCGCTATCGCACGCGGCCTCGGGCGGCGACGCGCCACACGACCTCCACCCGATCGCCTCGAACACCGTAGACCTCATCATGCAGGTTCATGACGGTGCAGACGTGATTCGGGATGATCGTCAAACGCTCCCCCACGCGATAGCGACGAGAAGAGCGCGAGATGTCCAAATGCCCGTGTTCTTCAGAGAGCGCCTCCACCTCGGCTTCCGGATCCTCTCGCACGAGGCCAAAACCACGGCCATCGCCGGCGCGATACCGATCATTGGAGAAGGTCTTTGATCCCCCGTCCACGATGGCGCGTCCGGAGACAGACGTGCTGACAACAGTCACCAAAACCGAGAGAGCGCAATCCTCAAGACGAGCGACGCCTAGGCCGACCATCGTGCGGTCATTGAAGATGTACATCCCGGGGCGAATCTCTGTCACCCCGACGAACTCATGGGAGAGATAGGCGGTTGGGGTAGATCCTCCACTCACGATGGCAATCGGAAGGTCCACTCGATCGAAGGCTTCGTAAAAGCGGAGGAGACGGGCATTGACGTCTTCCAGGAGTCGTCGCCGTTCGGGTTCAGGGACCATAAAATGGCCTGGGTAGAACATCAAGCCACGAAATTCTACGTTCGGCAAATCCTGGATCACGCGAGCCAGAGCGATGGCGTCCTCCGGGCGCGAGACGCCGCATCGTCGGAAACCGACGTCCAGCTCGACGAGCAAACCGACGCGCACACCACGCTCCCGGGCGCTTGTGGAGATATCGCGAGCAGCTTCTTCGGAGTCGAGCGAGACCATGAGCGAGGTTCGCTCGGCCAACGCCGCCACGCGTGTCGCCTTCTCTCGCCCCACGATCGGATAGGCGATCAAGATGTCGGTGAGCCCTGCCTGGCTCATCACCTCCGCTTCCCCCACCTTGGCGACGGTGATACCTGAAGCGCCGCTTTCGATCTGCCGGTGGGCCAGCTCCGGGATTTTGTGCGTCTTCGTATGCGGGCGCAATGCGAGCCCGTGCCGTCGGCAGTATTCGGCCATGCGGGTGAGATTGCGTTCCATCACATCGAGATCAATGAGAACCGCTGGCGTCTCCAGATCCTGAATGCGCATCCCCCCTCCCCAGCCCGGCGATATCTTTCGGCGGAATTCTAGAGGGGGGACACGCACTTGTCAATCGCGGGGAACCCGCGCGCTCTGCTCGTCGGATGGATTCGGCTTGCCCGACGAAAGCGCTCCCCCTAGTATTGAGTCCGTGTGAGCCTTTGGAAAACGGAGGAAAGGGAGCTATGAAGAGCATGATCTCGATCCTCATGCTGGCGATCGCGTTAGGAGGAGTTGGGGTCGTCTGGCCTCAAGAAGAGAGCGTGGACGTCGTGCGCACCGATGAGGGGGAGCTACGGATCCGACCCATTATACATGGGAGCCTGATGCTCGAATTCCGGGGGAAGGTGATCCACGTGGACCCTTGGAGCCGAGGGAACTACGCGGGCTTGCCGAAAGCTGATCTCATCCTCATCACCGACGTTCATTCGGACCACATGGATCGGGCGATGGTAGATCAGCTGAAGAAAGAGACGACGGTGATTCTGGCACCGGTTGCTGTCGCCGAGACCATTCGCGAAGCGCAGGTCATCCGCAATGGCGAGCGGAGGACCGTGGATGGGATCGCTATCGAAGCAGTCCCAATGTATAATCTCGTCCGTGGTCCGGGTCCCGGACAGCTTTATCACACGAAGGGGCGTGGCAACGGGTACGTGCTCACGCTCGGCGGGAAGCGCGTCTATATCTCCGGCGACACCGAGTGCGTTCCAGAGATCAAGGCCTTGAAGGGGATAGACATCGCCTTCATTTGCATGAACTTGCCCTTCACGATGCCGCCGGAAGAGGCCGCTGAGTGCGTGAAGGCATTTCGGCCCAAGATCGTCTACCCCTATCACTACCGCAATTCCGATTTGAACGTCTTCTTGAACGCGCTCAAGGAGGAACCGGGAATCGAAGTCCGCCTGCGAAAGTGGTATTAGGACGCTGGTGCCCGGGGAAAAGGGCGGGGGAGGGAGAACGCCGAGCGAAATGACGTGTCGTCGCGTTGCCTTGAGGAGTTTCGCATCCCCGTAATACCGCGGAGCCCAGCTAGACAGCACGCTCTTCTTTGATAGCCGCCTCGCGTGATCGAGGACACGTCGGCTCCGAGAGCCACCGGCCTCTGAAGCGCGCTCGAGGCCACGTGGTCCTAGCCCCTCGTTTGGGCCGACGTAATTCCTCCTCGTTTTGTACCACCGGAGCGCCATCAGAAGTCGTTCAGACGTTTTGGAGAATAAAAAGCCGTTTCCCCAGCGCGGAGGAGAACTCAGGGGAAAAGAGTTTGGCAGTCTTCAGTGGGGCGAGCAGCGGGATTTGAACCCGCAACCCCTTGATCCACAGTCAAGTGCTCTGACCAGGTTGAGCTATGCTCGCCACCGCTTGCGATAGGAAATTTTACAAAACTTCAGATCGTTTGACCAGTCCCCGAATGGGGCCGCAATTGCGGCACCCAATCCCGCTGTCCAGGAAACGTCATCGTGGTATCTCTCGGTCGTCCTTCCGGGACGAGATCATCCCCACTGGGGATCACCGAATTTTCGGCTTTTTTCGGCCCTTCTTCGCCGATTCGGAAAAAGGCGCCTCTCACCAGTAACTCCCATTCTGATGAGAGGCGAAAGTACATCAGCGATGTCCGCGCGCAAGAGCTTACTTCTTCTTCTTCGCGCTCGCCTTCTTCGTCCCTTTGGCAGTCTTCTTCGCGGCCGCTTTCTTCGCCGCCGGCTTCTTGGCCGCGGCCTTCTTTGCTGGTTTCTTCGCCGCCGGCTTCTTAGCCGCGGCCTTCTTCGCCGCCGGTTTCTTCGCGGCCGGCTTCTTGGCCGCCGCCTTCTTTGCCGCTGCTTTCTTGGCGGGCTTGGTCACAGGCGGCGCTGCTGGAGCAGGTCCTGTTTCAGATGGCATTTCGGGCGAAGGTGTCGTGGTCAAGGCCTCGGGTTCTAGTTGCATAGGCTCTTCTCCTCCTCAACGGGATTTTCGCTTGTCGAATCGTCGTCGGGAGCGCACCCCCGATCGTCCGATGACAACAAGCGGACATCAGTGCTTAAAATGCCTGATCCCAGTGAACACCATGGCCAGGCCATGCTCATCCGCAGCTCTGATCACTTCCGAGTCGCGAATTGAGCCACCTGGCTGGATGATCGCACGCACGCCATGTCGAGCAGCCTCGTCTATCCCATCCCGGAAAGGGAAGAAGGCGTCCGAAGCGAGGACCGATCCTTCCGTAGGAAGGATGGCTTTCATCGCGGCGAGCTTGACAGAGTCCACGCGGCTCATCTGTCCAGCTCCGACGCCAATGAGCTGATCCGGGCGGGCGAGGACAATCGCGTTCGACTTCACGTGCTTACACACGATCCAGGCGAAGCGCAGGGCTTCCATTTCCTCAGTCGTCGGCTCCCGTCGGGTGACGACCCGGAGCGTCGAGGGATCCCAGGAGAGCCGATCGCGCGTCTGCAGGAGAAGTCCTCCGCTGATTCGCTTCAGGTCATAGGGGCTCCATCTCCGCTCAGGCGAGGCGCCATGGAGAGGCAGTTCCATGAGCATCACTCGCAAGTTCTTCTTTTGAGCGAGAATCGCCAGGGCTTCTGGTTCATACCCGGGAGCGATGACTGCTTCCAAGAACAGCTCCACGAGAGCTTGGGCAGCCTCGACCGTGACCGGACGGTTAAAGCCAACGATCCCGCCAAATGCCGAGACCGGATCCGTCGCCAGAGCTTTTCTATAGGCGGCGGCTGGAGTCTCACCCGTTGCGACCCCACATGGGTTCGTGTGCTTGATGATCGCGCACGCGGGTTCTGAGAACTCCGTCACGAGCGCCCATGCGGCGTCTAGATCCAGATAGTTGTTGAATGACAGGTCCTTTCCTTGTAGCTGTCGAGCCGTGGCCACTCCCGGCTCATCCTCAGGCAAGCGATAGAGCGCGGCCTTCTGGTGAGGATTCTCCCCATACCGTAGCCCCTGCTGCCGATATAGGGTGACAGCCAATCGAAGAGGAGTTTCCGTCTCTGGCTCAATGCGCACACCATCCTCTCCAGCAGAGAGCCGGTTGGCGAAGAAATCAGCGATCGCGGCATCGTATTCGGCGACATGAGCGAAAGCTTTTTGAGCTAAACGCAGCCGCGTGGCTAAACTCACGCTTCCCTGGGCGTGCAACTCTTCAAGAAAGGGGGCGTAGTCCGCCGGATCCACCAGGACAGCGACATCATGGAAGTTCTTCGCGGCAGCACGGATCAGTGTGGGACCACCGATGTCAATCTCCTCAAGCGCCTCGGTCAATGTCACTTCATTCCGGGCTACCGTTTGAGCAAAGGGGTATAGGTTCACGACGACCAAATCAATCAGTGGAAGACCATAGGTCTCGACTTGGCGTTGATGGTCCGGATCCTGGCGCACAGCGAGCAGACCTCCATGGATCATCGGATGAAGGGTCTTGACTCTTCCACCCAGGATCTCCGGGAATCCGGTCACTGTAGAGACATCCCGAACCGGGAGACCGGCGGCGCGCAAAAGGGCAGCCGTCCCTCCTGTGGAGATCAACTCAACTCCTTGAGCATGAAGGCCTTGGGCGAGTTCGAGGAGCCCACTCTTGTCCGAGACGCTCAGCAATGCGCGTTTGATCGTCAACGTCATTCGCGACCCTTGCCTCGTGATCCCCCGCGATCACGCATCCCGATCTTCTGTTCCCCCCTCCTTCATCTGCTCGCACAGTGCGACACAATTATAGTGCGATTCATGCGATTTGGGAATCCCCCCTCAGCTTCAAAAATGCAAAATTGCGCACCCAGAAAGCTCGAGAAGGAGATTTCAGGATCCGAAGGCGCGTTCACGATACGTGAAATAGTCGGTGAGACTCATTCTCTGGAGATGTAGGTTTGACGAGCCACCTCGACCCGTAGCCCTCGTCGTCTCACCCGCACCTGGATGCGGTGGCGCGTGCCGCCGGGGGACGTTGGGGCGTAATACCCGATGTAGTACTGGTTCCACAACTCCTCCACAATATCTTGGAGGACAGGGGTGAGGTCGAGGGTCGCTCGAGGATCAAGGATTTGACGGACATCACCAGCGAAGATGAGCCGTCCTCCGGTCCGACGGGCGATCTCGGCCAGGCCAGGAGCGATCGGGCGAGGGCGAAGTCGTCCTTCGACGGGAACATAGATGGGGATGATGATGACATAGAGGGTGATGCCGGTAGCCTCTGCTACCCGCAGGCATTGGTCGGGGCTCACCGTGCTCGCCGTGTCCAGGCCGTCTGTGATCAGTAGGGCGACCTTTCGGACGTGGCCTTCAGGAACCATGGCCAGTTGCTGAAAGGCGAAAAAAAGCGCGTCGAAGATAGCCGTCTGGCGCCACACGGGATGATGGCGTTCCAGAACGCGTTCAAGGAGGGCCTTGTCCGTTGTGAACCCCTCTGTGAGAGACTCAGGGCGTTCGTGGAAGCGGAGGAGGTGTGCCCGAATCTCAGGTCCAAGCCAGCGAAGGAGACTTCGAAGGGCCGATGCTTGGGCGTGCCAGGTCGCAGCGGCGCTTCCACTCGCGTCTAGCAAAACGCTCATCACCAATGGGCGAGAGAGCATGCCCGATGCGGGTTCCCTGGAGAAGAACGCGATGGGCTGCTTGCGACCGTTGTCGAAGACTTCGAAATCCTCCTGCGTGAGATCACGGACGAGGCGGCCTTGTCGATCTCTCACGGTCACCGGCACGAGGACTAGGTCCGAACGTAAGGTGATTTGCGCCGAGCCTTCGAGGACCAGCAGAAGGCTCAATCCATATGCTTCCAAGGAGTGGAGGTTTTGGAGGAAGCGTCGCATCGTCTGAAACTCATCAGGGAACTCTCACCCTCAGGTGATCGTGATGGGGAAGGGCATGAAGCTGAGGGCGAAGACAATCAGGGCGATGATCCCAAGGACTTTCCGTCTTCGGTCGAGGGATTCCTGTTCATCTTCAAGCGGAGGATGCTTCAAGCCGATCAATAGCCCGATGAGACCGACGTAAACGAACCATCCGATCCATCGGTGGCGATCATAGGCGTAGAACGCCAGACCGATCATCAGGAAGAAGATCCCTCGCGCCATCCACCGGTGGCCCCGGGGGCCTAAGAGCGCATAGGCAATGTGGCCACCATCAAGTTGCCCCAGTGGCAGCAGGTTCAAGCTCGTCGCCAGCATTCCCACCCAGGCGGCGAAGTGTACGGGATTCCACTGGATCATGACCGGAAGGTCAAAAACTCGCTGCAGGAGGATGAAGAGAGCTGGGTCATTGAAAGTGATCACTCCTTCGGAACGAGGGATTGGGGGAGCCGGATCGGCAAACCAAAGACCGACGATCGTTGCAGGCAAGGCGACCACGAAACCGGCGAGTGGGCCAGCGATCCCAACGTCGAAGAGAGCACGACGCGAACGAATCGGTTCTTGAATGCGAATGAAAGCGCCGAACGTCCCAATGCCAATGATCGGTGGAGCTGGGATGAAATATGGCAGACTCGCTCGAATCCCATAGCGTTGGCACATGAGATAGTGGCCCAGCTCATGGGCCAGTAGGATCGCCAGAAGGGTGAAGGAATAGGCGAGACCACTGGAGACGACCGCCGGGTGGGTGAACGCCGTGCTCAGTTCCTCCCAGTCTACGTTGCTCAATGCGAAGAACGCTCCAGCCAAAAAGGTCGTCACCAGTGTACTCAACAGAAGGGCGACATGAAGCAGCAAGCGTCGAAGCGGAATACGTGACTCCCGCGCCGGGAGAATCTGCACGGGAAATAAAGGTTCCGTGGAATGCCATGCGCGTCCATTCACGGCGTCTGTTCAACGCAATTCCTTGCTGGGTTTGAACCGAATCGTCTTCCCTTCGGGGATGGGGACCACGTCCCCCGTCTTCGGATTTCGTCCAATGCCGCGCTTGCGTGGTCGAACCAGGAAGACCCCGAATCCTCGCAGCTCAATGCGGTATCCGTTTTTCAACGCTTGCTTCATCGCCTCGAAAAAGGCATCCACCGCCATCTCGACCCGACTCTTGGGTAAGCCCGTTCTCTCGGCCACGCGGTTGACGATGTCTTGTTTGATCACGCTTGGCTGCCTCCTTGACTCAACTCGTTGAACATGGGCCATTTGACTAAAGGGTCATTATAGGGGGCAAGTTCCCCTCTGTCAAGGATCTCGAGCGTGATGCGCGCTCATCGCTAGTGAGCTCTCCGGCAAAACAGCACGGCGCGCGGCTATTTCTTCTTCGGCTTGGCGAAGCGCGCTTCCCCCTCGCGAGCGTCAGCATTCGCCAGCTCCGTCGCTTCGATCGCGCGATCGAGGGTCTCTTGAGCCTCGGGGCTTTTGAGCCCATCTTTAAGCGCCTTCAGGCGGAGCAGATACCGATCGGTCGCCTCTCGGAACGCCTTCAGCGCCGAGTGCAAGAATTCGTTCTCCGGATCCTGGCTATGGGCGTCCTCGATATTGAGGATGGTCTCATCAATGGCCTTGATGTAATGCTGCAGCAGTTCCTCGGGCGTTCCTTTCGGGAGCGGTCCCCAGGCCTCTTCTTCTTTTTTCTTCGAAGGGGATGTCGCCGTTTGTTCGAGAGCCTGAAGGCGACGCTCGGCGATCTTCATGAGCACCTTCACGCGCAGGTCAATGCGCTGTGCCTCCTTCATCTGTTCGATCTCTTTGCTCGTAAGGTACTCGCCGGATTCTTGCATCGGAAAGGCCAGAGGTATGTACGCGAGCACGCTCGCGGTGAACATCACGGGAAGCGTTCTCCAAGCTCGCATAGGCGTTCCTCACATGGTTCACTGGAACCGCAGGAGGCGGATCCAGAATGGGATGGCGATTTCCCCAGGGATCGTCCGATCGCCATCGGAGACCAAAATGTAGCCTTCGGCATCGGAGGTCCCAAGGGGAGGCAAGGAGTCCACGGTGAGCCTCACGGTCACCGTCGTGCTCTCACCGGGCAGCAGACGAAATTCGGTCGTGCTGAGCGCAGCGCGCACAAGTTGAACGCCAGAAGCGAGGGCAATGCGCAAACGATACTCCGTTGCCGTGGCGGATTTGTTCGTCAGGCGGAAGGCTCGCTCGAACGCGGTCGGCGCCGTCACAAGCTGTCGGCCGAAGCTGAGGCTGGCCGGGAGAGCGATGGTTTGTAAGCGCGCGGCAGCCGGGAGATTCAATAGACCCGCTCCGCGATCCATTACGCCCAGCGTCGCGATTTCCGGAGGACGCACCGCAGTCGTCACAAGAGCAGCCTTGATTTCGGCCGGCGTCCAATCCGGATGAAGTTGACGCAGGAGCGCCGCCGCTCCCGCCGCTCGCGGAGCGGCGAAGCTCGTCCCTTGCGAGAAGGCGAATCCCGAGGGGTCATACATGGCGCTCTGCCCAATGTCTGGAGGAGAGGTGGGGAAGCGATTTTCGCCCCGGGGATCGTCATCTTGGACAGCAGCGTAGCTCCCTGTCCCGACGGTCACTAAATCCGGCTTGATTTGATAATCGTTGCTCGGCCCGCGCGAGCTAAAACTCGCTAGAAGGTTCGGTGTGTCCGGAAAGGTCCGAGGCTCTTGGATGAACAAACGGACCGTAGGCCAGCGCTCACGACCGAGGCTTCGGGCGAGCACAGCCTTTAGCCACAACCCGTCAGAGCGTATGATGGAGATGGCAGGAAGTGGAGCGCCCTGTAGGTCCATGCGGAAAAATAGGTCACCGCCCTCTGGAGAGTTGTAAATCACGGCGGCGATAGCTCCCGCTCGAGCAGCATTAGTGACCTTCGTCTGGAAGGTACATACTCCCCTCTGGATAAGAGCGAGTGCATCTTGGAGCGATCCGGCCGGAAGCGGATCGCAAAGGAGCCCAGGCGCCTCGCCATCTATGAGGTCCACATCCACGAGCGGTCCGACGAGCTGTGCGGGAAACGGAGCCGCGCCATTTGCTCCGCGAATGCCAGAGATCTCGAGGCCGTGCTCTTCCAGACGAAGCGCGGCGCGCTGAATTCCATCGCTCACGTGGAGATTGGTCGAGGCCCCGACCGTCAACGCTTCGCTTGATTCTGCCGCCCCACCGACGGTTCCTCCGGCGGAATTGAAAGGGGGCGAGATCCCTCTGTTCCCAGCCGCGATGACTGAGAGGACGCCAGCTCGCGCGGCATTATTCACGGCGATCACTTGCGCATTGAGGGAAGGGTCGCCCGTCGGCGGCGTGCGTGGACCGAAGCTCATGTTGAGAATATCCATGCCGTCTTGCACGGCCTCTTCGATCGCCGCCACAACGTTATCAGTGAAAGCCCGGGGAGCGAAGATGCGGTAGCTGCCGATGTAAGCTTTCGGCGCGACGCCGCTCATAGTGACCGGACGTGCACCGGGGATGTCATGAAGGTTCACCGTCGCTCCAGCCGCGCAACTGGCGACGTGCGATCCATGTCCGACCAAATCTTGCGCCGTTCGGTGTCCTGGATCCAGCCGTGGATCGGTCTCGTCGAAAATCGAACGGATGACCTTAGCCACAATAACCTTGCTCGTGGCGAGCGCGAGATCACCGCGCGGAAATCCCGGTGGGGGAAGGAGCGTGGGATCGTGAAACATTGGATTGCTGAAGTCTATGCCCGTATCGAGGACGCCGATCTTCACTCCGCGGCCCGCGTTCTCTCGGCCGCCGAGCATCTCCCAGACGAGAGGAACCCCCATCAAATCGTTGCTCACATCGAGCATGGGCGGCGGGGCGGGTTCAGCCGTCAGTTCGTACTCGACAATCGGGAGCAAAGCTTTCACGTCCGGGTGACTGATCAAGGCCGGGACGTCCGCGGGGGGAACGAGGGCGACCAAGCCGTTGAGCACGATGTGATAGTGGCGAAAGACCTGTACGCGCGGCAGGCGTTGCTGCAGATCGCGGAGGAACGCCGCATGTCGTTGTTCCAGATACTCCAAGTATCGTTGGCTCGCCAGCGAGCGCACGTCCAGTTTCCCTTCGCGCTGATTATGTGGAGCGGCGCGAAGGCTCGTCGCCTCAAAGCCCGGCACCTCTCCCGCATATGTGGCCAGCGGCTCATCGCGAAGCTGAATAATGAAGGCTTTTCGCTCGCCGAGACCCGTCGTTTGCTCGGCGGCCTGCCAGGCTTGAAGGAACTTCACAGGAAGCGGCGGATTCGCCGACGTGAGCCCTGCCGAGAGCGGCAGGGTGATTCGCAAGAGCAAGCCAATGAGATCGAAGACACTCATTCCACCCATCATGGTTCGGATTTGATTGGAGTGGAGACTTCCGCCGAAGCCGGCTCTTTCCGCCCCAGGCGCAGAAGCGCCAGGCCTTTCATGGCGAGCCCGTGCACAACGTACGCACTGGCCAAGAAGATCAACACCCACTGGGAGTAGAAGTAAATGCCAGCCACAAGCAAAGAGAGCAGCAGCAACGTCCAGCGCGGACTGAGAGCACCAACGCCGAGATCTTTGAAGCTCCGGTATCGGATCGTGCTGATCATCAGACCGCTCAGCGCAGCGACCAATAGGAGCATGAGGAAACCGAGAACTGCGCTGTCCACTAGAACATGATTGCCCCAGACTTCGAACGAGCGGGCCGATTGCGCCAGAAGTGGCGTTGGAGAGAAATGCACGATGGCGGCGATCAAGCCAGCCGCCGCGGGGATCGGCAGACCAACGAACTGACGTCGGTCTTTTGCGGTGACCGTGCGCCGGGCATGCACATTGAATCGCGCCAGGCGGAAAGCCCCGCAGACGAGATAGAGAAAGGAGATGACCCACGCTGCTTTCCCCATCTCCAACCCGTAGATATCCGGCGTCACCCCATAGCCCCACGCGTAGGCGAGCAGAGCCGGAGCCAGGCCGAATGAGAGCACATCAGCCAGGCTGTCCAGCTCCACTCCGAAGTCGCTCGTCGTCTTCGTCATGCGCGCAATGCGTCCATCCAGTGCATCGAAGAGCACGGCGAAGCCAATGGCTTTGGCCGCGTTGTCGAAGAGACGCGTGGCTTCCCCAAGATCCGTTCCGAGCGCCTGATACCCCTTCAGCGCCGCGATCACCGCGTAGAACCCGCAGAAGATGTTCGCCGTCGTGAAGAGACTGGGGATGGCATAAGCGCCGCGCCGTCGCCGCCCTTCCTCCGCCGGGAGATAACCGGGAATTGGATTCTCGCTCATTCGCGTATCCTCGCCACAATCGTGCTTCCGCCTCGGACGCGATCGCCCACGCGCACGAGCACCTCGACGTCCGAGGGAAGAAGGAGATCCGTGCGAGAGCCGAATTTAATCAAGCCAATCCGTTCCCCTCGGTGCACGAGATCGCCTGAGCGCTTCCAACACACGATCCGTCGAGCGAAAATGCCGGCGATCTGCTTGAGGACCACCTCCGTGTGCGCTCCGAGGATCCGAATCTCCGTTTGTTCGTTCTCAATAGAAGCCTCGGCGCGCATGGCAGGAAGGAAGCGACCCGGGCGATGTCGCAGCTCGACGATGCGTCCGGTCATCGGTGCACGATTCACGTGAACGTCCAGCGGGGAGAGGAAGATCGAGAGGCGCGTCGGCGAGCGCGGATCATTCGGATCGAGCTTCGTGAGCGCGACCACACGTCCATCAGCCGGTGAGACGATGGCGCGCTCGTCTTCGGGAGGCGTTCGATCCGGATCGCGGAAGAAATAGGCGAAGAAAAGGGCAAGGCCCAGACCGCCCAGGACCAGGGGCCAGATGTGGAGCCAAGCGCCGATGAGCGCCGGAAGCGAAGCGCCCGCGATGTATGGCCATCCTTCTCGAACGATCACGATGTTCTTCTCCTGAGGAGGCCGGAGACTTCCTCCGTGGCTCTCGATGTCGGCGTTCAGCCAACCGCTGGATCGGAGTTACTTCAACCCCATCTGTCGCTTGTAGCGGTTGAGCATAGCCTCCATCTTGTCCTTCACGAGCAGCTTCTTCTTCTTCAAGATCGTTTCTTCCATCAACTCCTCCGGCGTGGGGTAGGGCAGCGCCGTCAGTTCGCTCAAGCGGGCTTCATACTGCTGATGCTCTAAGACGAGGGCACGGAACTCCGGATCAATAGACATCAGGTGTTCTTTGAGCGACACGGAGTTGGCGTCCATCTCCTCCCTCCTCGTGAAGTGATCGCGGATTGCTGTCGTGCTCGTCCCCATGTGCCGAGCGAATCATAATATGAAACCCACGTGGGCGCAAGAAGAAGCCCCCGCATTTATGGGCGCGCCTGGCCTGAGCGCTCAAGGGGCAATTTCTTCCAATGTCGAAGTCTCAGAGAGGTTGCAGCGCATCAGGAGGGCATCTTCAGGGGGATCCGCGTAATAGCCCTTTCGGCGGTGGAACACGTAGAATCCGAGCTGTTGATACAGTCGTTGGGCTGGGAGATTGGAGGCGCGCACTTCCAGTAGGGCGTACCGCGCCCCGCGCTCTCGGGCCATTGCGCGTCCGTGAAGGAGCAAAGCGCGCGCGATGCCCTGGCGGCGGAAGTTCGGATGCGTCGCCAGGTTGTGGATGTGCCATTCGTCGAGCACGAGGGTAGAACAGAGGAAACCGAGGACGCGGCGCGGAACGTGCGCCTCCATCGGCCGTGCGACGAGAAGGATCGAACGCTCCGGCAAGGCGAGTTCGCGCGCATATCCTTGGGCGCCCCACCGACTCAGATGGGACAGCTCTTCGATCTCGACCACTTCCGGAAGATCGTCCGTGTTCATACGATCAATCCGGAAGGGGACCCGCGCGCAATCGCCATCGGACTTCGGCATCGGCAGGCCTCACATAAAGCGCATCGAGGGTCGCCCCTTCGGAAATAATCCCCTGCGGGAACCGACGCGCGGCCAGTGCAGCGACGGCCGGAGCCAAAAAGGGCGAAGGTTCAACGAACACCCATCCGTACTCGTCGTGCGGCACGCGCACAAGTGGGACGAGGGGATGCCCCTTACGTCTCGCGGCTTCCTCGAGCTCCGCTCTCAGCGAAGCCGTTGCTTCGCAGACGAAGATGAGCGTCCTCTCTTCGAGCGCGGCGACCAAAGCCTCGGGCCGCATGAGTTGAGGCTCACTGAGTGCTCGCAGCTCGCCGTCGGCCATGAGGTGAAAGAGCTGCGCGTACACCTCCCCACGCAGCGCATCGCGACAGGCGCAGATCGTCCCGCTCACGCCCACGCCGTAGGCCAACGCTTCGAGAGCGCCAATTCCCATGACCGGCTTGGCCAGCGCGTGCGCAAGCCCTTGGATCGAGGCGATCCCCACGCGCACGCCGGTGAAGGAGCCTGGGCCGATCGTGACAGCCAAAAGCGAGACGCGTTCGAGAGTCACACCCGCGCGGCGCAGCAAAAAATCTATATCCTCGTGGAGCATCTGCGAATGCGTGCCCGGGCGCCAGCTTCCCAAGACGGCCAGAAGCTCCTTCCCGCGCTGAAGCGCTATGCTCCCTCGCTCCGAGGTCGTATCTATGGCGAGAATCAATGGCGCCTCCCTGGCGGACAGATTCACTCCCTGTGCGAATCCCTCGTTTGACACGTTCGACGGGCAAATTATATATTCTGCTTCCCTATGGGGACAATCCGCGCGCGCGTCGTGCTAGGAGCATCGGGCATCTCCAAGACGCGTTCGATCCTCGTCGAGAAGGAGCAGGTGGGATGAATCCCAATCAATTCACGCCCATGCTGAAGCAGTATCATGAGATCAAGCGACGCTATCCGGGCACGTTGCTCTTTTTCCGATTGGGCGATTTTTACGAGCTGTTCTACGAAGACGCGATCATCGGCGCGCGCGAATTAGAGATCACGCTCACGGCGCGACACAAGGAGCGTGGGACGCCCGTTCCGATGTGCGGGGTGCCGCATCACGCTGTGATGGGCTATATCGCGAAGCTCATTCGCAAGGGGTATCGAGTCGCCATCTGTGACCAGGTCGAAGAGCCGAAAAGTTCCACGAAGCTCGTGCGGCGGGAGGTCGTACGAATCATCACCCCGGGCACAGTTCTGGAAGGGCCATTGTTGGAAGCGAGCGAGAACAATTACCTGGCCGCCGTGTTCGGGACGGCCGAAGCGGCTGCCGTCAGCTTCCTCGATGTCTCGACGGGCGAGTTCGTCGTCGCCGAGTTCATCGGGGAACGCGCGTGGGAGCGACTCTTGGAACAGATGGAGGCATTCGCGCCGCGTGAAGTGCTCTATCCGAGGGGGCTCGAGCCGATCCTGAAAGCTTATGCGGGGAGCGAGCGGACTTCCTCCGAGGACGCCGTGGATCGAGACCTTCCCCTTGGGAGTACGGTCTTCGATCGAGCGGCGCGGACGCCGCTGGAGGATTGGATCTTCGACTTCGCCTACACCCATGCGCTCTTGTGCCAGCATTTCGGTGTCTCGACGCTCGAAGGCTTCGATCTGGTGGGGCATGATCTGGCTGTGCAAGCTGCCGGAGCAGCGTTGCATTACGCGCGAGAGACGCAACGGGCGCAGGCTGCGCACATTACGGAGATCTCCTTCTTCCGGCCTTCGGAGTTCATGATCCTGGACCCGACGACGGTTCGAAACCTGGAACTCGTCGAAGCATTGGATGGTTCGCGCGAACACACGCTCTTTGCCGTTTTGAATGCGACGGAGACGGCGATGGGGGCGCGGCTGCTGCGACAGTGGATTTTGCGCCCGTGCTGTCGGCTCGCCGAGATCATGGCGCGGCTGGATGCCGTCGAGGAGTTGGTGCGCCAGACGATGTGGCGCGATCAAATGCGCGCGCAGTTGAAGCGGATCCAGGATTTGGAGCGCGTACTCGCGCGTGTGAACGTGGGAACGGCCACGCCCCGTGACCTCGCCGCTCTGCGCAATAGTTTGGCCGTCGTGCCGGAGATCAAGGGGCTGCTCGGTGAAGCCACGGCTTCGCTCCTCGAGACTTTGCGCGAGAGTCTCGATGAGCTTCAAGATGTGCGCGCGCTTCTCGATGCCGCGCTCGTTGAGAATCCTCCGGCGGCGCTTGGCGATGGCCCGACGATTCGCAATGGCTTTCATGCGGAATTAGATGAGCTGCGCGCGCTGGCGACCGACGGCAAGAGCTACATCGCTCGCCTCGAGCAACGTGAGCGCGTCCGCACGGGCATCCCCTCGCTCAAGGTGAAGTTCAATCAGGTCTTCGGCTACTTCATTGAGGTGAGCAAGGCGAACCTCCATTTGGTCCCTCCCGATTACGAGCGGAAGCAGACGCTCGTCGGAGTCGAGCGCTTCACGACGCCGGAGCTGAAGGAATACGAGGCGAAGATCCTCGGAGCCGAAGAACGTATCCTCGAATTGGAGCGCGAGTTGTTTCACGAACTGCGCCAGGAAGTGGCGCGCGCCACGCGACGCATTCAAGCCACGGCCCGCGCGCTCGCCCATCTGGATGTATTGGCCGCCTTGGCCGAGACCGCCGTCCGCCGCAACTATCGGCGCCCCGTTCTCACCGAAGGGGACGAGTTATACATCCGCGCCGGGCGCCATCCGGTCGTCGAGGTGCAGCTCGGGCGCTTCGTGCCGAACGATCTCTACATGAACAACACCACCGATCGGCTCCTCATCATCACTGGGCCGAACATGGGCGGCAAGAGCGTTTACCTGCGGCAGACAGCCCTCATTTGCCTCATGGCACAGATGGGATCGTTCGTCCCTGCCGAAGAAGCCCGCTTGGGCATCGTGGATCGCATCTTCACGCGGGTGGGGTCCTCCGATAGCGTGGCCCGAGGACGCTCCACGTTCATGACAGAAATGATCGAGACGGCGAAGATCTTGAACACGGCTACGCCGCGCAGTCTCGTGTTGCTGGACGAAGTGGGGCGTGGCACGGCTACTTTCGACGGTCTCTCGATCGCTTGGGCCGTGGCCGAGTATCTCCACAACAACGCCAATCATGCGGCCAAGACGTTGTTCGCGACGCACTATCATGAGCTGACGGAACTGGCGCGCGTCTTACCGGGCGTGCGGAACTATCAGGTCTTGGTCAAGGAATCCAAGGGGGAGATCCTCTTCTTGCACAAGGTCGTCGAGGGGAGCGCGAACAAATCCTATGGGATCGAGGTCGCGCGCCTGGCGGGGTTGCCGCGCTCAGTCGTCGCGCGCGCGAGAGAGATCTTGGAGAACCTGGAGGCGAACGAGTTAGATCCGATGGGACGGCCGCGATTGGCCGAGCATCTGCCCGGGCACCAGGGCTGGAAGCGACAGCCGACGCTCTTTGAGGCTATCCAACGGTCGTTGTTGGATGAACTGCGCGCCCTCGACGTAGATCGACTCTCTCCGGAAGAGGCGAAACGTTGGTTGCAGGAAGCCAAGCGGAAACTCCTTTGACGAATTCCGCGAAAGGCGAAGGACGGAGGCGATGGATGTGGTAGAATAGCGGAGCGAGGAGATCGCCGATGGTCGAGAAGAAGGAAACGTCGCGTGCGAAGACGACGACCCCTTCGTCCCAAGAGCGCCCGGAGAAGCAGCTCTTCCACGAATACTTGCGGCGCAAAGGATTGAAGCGAACGACACAGCGCGACCTCATCCTGGAGACGTTCCTGGAGAGCGAGAAGCACATCACAAGCGAAGATCTCTATCGCAAGGTCCGAGAACGCGATCCCAGCATCGGCTTCACGACGGTTTATCGCACGCTCAAGCTGCTCACCGAGTGCGGGATCGCGCGCTCCATGCAACTGGGAGATCGCTACACGCATTATGAGCTGGGACTCAATGAGCAGCATCACGATCATCTGATTTGTCTGGAGTGCGGCGGGATCACGGAGTTCTTCAGCCAGCAATTGGAGACCATCCAAGCCGAAGTCGTGCGGCGACACGGTTTTCAGATGGTTGATCACAGTCTTCGCATCTGGGGGATTTGCCGAGAGTGTCAACGACGACGCGCACACCGACGCTCATGAAGGAGCATGGAGTTCCGGGCGAGCCCGAAGTCGTTCTCGTCTTAGACTTCGGCTCGCAGTATACGCAGCTCATCGGCCGACGGATTCGGGAATTGGGCGTGTATTCGGAGATCGTGCCTTTTTCCATTCCCCTCGACCAAATTCGCGCGCGACGCCCGCGTGCGCTCATCCTCTCGGGCGGACCGCGCTCGGTGTACGAGGAGGGAGCGCCGCGCTGCGATCCGGCGATCCTGGAGATGAGGCTTCCCGTCCTCGGCATTTGCTACGGCGTGCAGTTGATGGCGCATCTGCTCGGTGGAGAGGTCGTCCCTTCGGATCGAAGGGAATATGGCGCGGCGCAGCTCACCGTGATGGAGGAGGGCTCGCTCTTCGCTGGGCTCCCTCGGGAGATGACCGTTTGGATGAGTCACGGCGATGAGGTGCGTCGTCCGCCAGACGGGTTCCGCATTCTCGCCCGTACGGACCGATCCATCGGCGCGATCGCTCACCCAGAACGCGGTCTCTATGGAGTGCAATTTCATCCCGAAGTCGCGCACACGCCCTATGGGCGTGAGATCCTCCGTCGGTTCCTGTTTGACATCGCCGGCTGTCGCGGCGATTGGCAATTGAGCGCGTTCATCGAGTCGGCCATCGCGCGAATTCGAGAGGAGGTCGGATCGGGACGCGCCCTTTGCGCGCTCTCTGGTGGCGTGGATTCCTCGGTAGCTGCCGCGTTGGTCGCGCGCGCCATCGGGTCGCGCTTGATCGGTCTGTTCGTGGATAATGGGCTATTGCGAAGGGGCGAATTCGAGGAGGTCTTGTGCGCCTACGAACGTATGGGAATACGCGTGCGTGGTGTGCGCGCTGGCGAACGCTTCCTACGCCGATTGCGCGGCGTCACCGATCCCGAGCAGAAGCGAAAGATCATCGGCGCGGAATTCATCGCTGTCTTTCGCGAAGAAGCCGCTCGGCTCGGTCCCATCGAGTTCCTCGTGCAGGGGACGACCTATCCCGACGTCATCGAATCCACGTCGGTGCGCGGGCCTTCGGCCGTCATCAAGAGCCATCACAATGTCGGGGGGTTGCCCGATCAGCTCGGTTTTCGACTGATCGAGCCGCTGCGCGAGTTGTTCAAAGACGAAGTCCGCGAGGTCGGGCGGCAGTTGGGCGTTCCCCGCGAGATCATCGAACGCCATCCATTCCCCGGTCCAGGGCTGGCTGTGCGCGTGCTGGGCGAAGTCACTCCGGAGCGATTGGAGATCGTGCGCGCGGCCGATGCCATCGTCGTGGAGGAGATCCGACGCGCCGGGCTTTACGAACAGGTCTGGCAAGCCTTCGCCGTCTTGCTTCCGGTGAGCAGCGTCGGCGTCATGGGCGACGAGCGAACGTACGAACAAACCATCGCCATTCGGATCGTCAGCAGCGTGGATGGGATGACGGCCGATTGGGTCCGCGTTCCCTACGAGGTGCTTGAGCGCATGGCGAATCGCATCGTCTCTGAGGTGCGCGGGGTCAATCGCGTCGTCTACGACATCAGCTCCAAGCCCCCGAGCACGATCGAATGGGAGTGAGGCCAATCCCTCCCTGAAGGGCCCTCATCGCTCCAGCTTCGATCTCCGTCGCGCGCGTTGCGCTCGCCGGAGCGCCTTCAACGTCGGATCATCCGGGTAGAGCTTCAGCATGACGTTCGTGAAGGCGCGGATGAGATCCTCTCGCATCTGCGGCGTGTAGGGATTGTAGTGCTGCAAATCGTGGAAGAGTTGCCAGGTATCGTGTGTCGTCTGCTCGATCACGCCGCGGATGGCTTCGAAGCCTTTGGTCGTGATCTCTCCCGGTTCGAGCCGGAGCTCCCCGAGCACGCGACCGACGAAGTGAGTGATCCCTTGTGAATACGCCGCTTGGCGATCGTGTTCGTCCGGGGACATTTCAAGCACGCGGACGCCGCGTCGTTCCCAAAACGAGCGCCAGAAGTTCAGCGTGGTGGCGCTCACGCGCAGCGGACAGAAGACGATGCGCAATCCCCGTATGCCGTCCTTCGCGCTGTCGGGACCGAAGAGCGGATGGGTTCCCAAGACCTCCACATCCCCGGGCAGCTCGCGCCGCATCACTTCGATCGGGTAGAGCTTCACCGAGCAAGTGTCCATGATGACCGTGCCGGGATGCAGGTGAGGGCGCGCTTCCCGAATCGCGGACTCGAGCTGAGAGATGGGAACGCAAAAGAAGAGCGCATCGGCGGCGCACGCGGTCGCGAGCGAGACCACCTCCGCGCCGATCTCTCGAGCGGTCGCGTGATCGGGCTGCCGATCGTACGCGAGGACGGAGAACTCCTCGCGGAGAATGCGCGCGAGCAACTGGCCGAAGCGGCCGAATCCGACGATCGCGCACGTCAGTGCCTCGCTGCCCATCGTCCGGAGGAGCAAGGTAGCAGAGAGTGGACGAATTCGTCCAGGGGAGCATTGTCGAGCGCTCCTCGCTTCATATCGCGATGCGGACGAGCTGTGATATAATCGCCGAGGCATGCGAGAGCGCCGGGATCGAATGTCCATGCGCGATCTGAGGATCGCTGGGACATCGGCAGATGTTGTTTGAAACGGTTCGCTGTCGCCACGATGCGCAGGAAGAGGTGGGCGTTCGCCGAGAGCTTCCAGTGAACAGCACTGAGCGCTGAAGTCCCCACTCCTGCCGCAGGAGCCCAGACGCGCTTCGTGCGAGAGCGCGGGAAAGGCGCAACCGATGAGCGCGCCGGAACGTTCCTTGTGTGTGGAATCGGGGCGCATATGGATCGCGTGTTTGAATGGCTCTTCAAATATCCGCCGGTCGTTTTCGAGCGCGGCGAGTTTTCATTCGCAGCGTTCTCCTCGACGGGCGCATGGGTAGCGCTCGTAGCGGCGACAGTGGGCGGCGCGTATGTGATCACTCGGCGCGCGCGTCAGCCGCTTCCGCGACGGATGAAGATCGTCACGATCGGTCTTCGACTCGGCGCCCTGGCGCTGCTGATCTTCTGCCTGCTGCAGCCGGTAGTGAGCGTCCCTTCGATCATTCCCCACACGGCGACGATCGCGATCCTGGTGGACGATTCCCTCAGCATGCGAATCCCGGATATGGACGGCCGATCTCGCGCGGAGGCCGTTCGGGCCTTCCTCGATCCTGAGGGAGGATTCTGGCGCGGGCTCATGGCGAGATTTGCAGTGCGCGTCTTCACGCTGAGCGGTGAAGAGCTGACGACTCAGCCGACCGTCCCGCGAACGGATCTCGCGATGGGACTCGAACGTGTGCTCGCGAGTCTTCAGGGAGAGCCGCTGGCTGCTGTCATCCTCATCAGCGATGGCGCGCATAATGCGAAGCGAGATCTATCGGCTCTTCTGCCGATGTTCACGACGCGGCGCGTTCCCATCTACACCGTCGGCGTGGGACAAGAGCGGATCGAGCGCGATGTCGAGTTGGTGCGCGTGAGCGTCCCTCGGCGCGTCCTCAAAGGGTCGTCGGTGAAAGCTGATCTCCTCCTCCGCTGCGGACGTGGATTGGAACGTCGCGTGACAGTGCGCGTTCTGGAAGGCGAGCGCACGCTTCAGGTGAAGCCGATCGAGTGCGACGGCGAGGCGGGGACCTCGGCCGTCGCGTTGGAGTTCACGCCCTCGGAGGCCGGTGTGCATCGGTACGCCTTCGTCGTTGATCCCCAATCGCGGGAATTGATCCTGGAGAACAATCGGTTGGAGGCCATCGTGGACGTGCGCGACGAAGTCGTGCGCGTGCTCTACATCGAGGGGGAACCTCGATGGGAATACGGGAAGCTGCGCGCGGCCGTCGCTGATGACGAGCAGCTCAACCTGGTCTCGGTCGTGCGCACGGCCCGAGGGAAATTCTATCGGCAGGGCGTCGAGAGCGGGGAAGAGTTGGTCAAGGGATTCCCGGAGCGTCCGGAGGAACTCTTTCGGTTCAAAGGGCTGATCCTTGGGAGCGTGGAGGCCGGGTTCTTCACCCGGGAACAGTTGGAGTGGATGGAGGCGTTCGTCGCGCGACGCGGCGGAGGATTGCTTATGCTCGGCGGTCGGCGTTCGTTCTCGGCGGGAGGGTATGCGCTGACGCCGCTCGCCGATGTCCTTCCCGTGGAGGTTCGGCGAGAACAATTGGAGAGCTCGCGCGAGGACGAAGTCGCCGTCTATGCGCCGACACTGACGGAAGCCGGACGAGACCATCCGATCACTCGCTTGAAGGAGGATCGCGCGGCGAACGAGCGCGCGTGGCGAGCGATGCCGCGCGTGACCGTGCCCGAGATCTTCGCGCGCGTCAAGCCCGGTGCCCTCGTCTTGCTCGAGGGCACACACGCTTCGCGCGCCGGGAGGCGACCCGTCCTACTCGCCGTACACCGATACGGTCGAGGGGTCGGGCTGGCCTTCACTCCTTCGGATTCGTGGCGATGGCAGATGGAGATGGACTCGAGCGATCTCTCGCACGAGACGTTCTGGAAGCAGATGCTGCGATATATGGTCAGCTTCGCCGAAGATCCGGTCACTGTGCGGACTGATGCGGATGCTTACGAAGTAGGGGACGAAGCTCCTCTTCGCGTGGAGGTGCGGGACGAGCTGTTCCGACCCGTTCTCAACGCCACTGTTGATGTCGAGGTGACTACGCCACGCGGCGCGACCGAGCGCATGCGCGTGGAGCCGTCTTTGGAGAACGAAGGCGAATATGTCGGTATGCTTCGCACGCCGGAGCCCGGCGTCTATCGTCTTCGAGCGCGCGCGCGGCGCGCCGATCGCGAGTTGGGAGAGGCGGAGATTCAGTTGATCGTGCGCGAGCCGGATCGAGAGTACCGAGGAGCCGAGCAAAACGTCGGACTGCTGCAATGGCTCGCGCGCGAGACCGGAGGGGAATACCATCCGATCACCGACGCCAAAGCCCTAGTGCCCGAGCTGGAGTATTCGGCCGGCGCGCATTCGATCCGCGTGACTAAGGAATTGTGGGACATGCCGATCCTCTTCCTGCTCCTTGTGAGCTTCCTCTCGCTGGAGTGGGCGCTGCGGCGGCGATGGGGAGGGATATGATGCGAGCCTTCTTCGAAAAGGTGGGAATCAGCGTGGCGTTGGGATTGCTTCTCCTCGGCGGGGCCCACGCACAGGAGGAGCGACGCGCACCCGATGAACGGTTCGCTGTGCTCGTGCGTGGCCTTGGCGGCGACCCAGCATTCGAGCGTCGGTTTGCCGAATGGACGGAGCGCCTCTGTGGACTCCTCACCGAACGCTGGCGGTTTCGCCCTGAGCATATCTTCGTGCTCACCCCTGACGGCCGCGGGTGTTCGCCGAACGCGGCGCGCGCGACGGCCGATGCCGTTCGCCGCGCGCTGGAGCGCGTTCGCAGCGAGAGCACACCCGAGAGCCTCGTCGTCATCTTCCTGATCGGGCATGGGAGCTTTGATGGCGAGCGCGGATATTTCAATCTGGTCGGGCCAGATCTCTCGGCGGAGGATTTCCGCGCGCTCTTGTCGGAAGTGAGGGCTCGTCACATCGTCTTCGTGAATACGGCTAGCTCCAGCGGCGCGTTCCTCCCGATCCTGAGTCGGCCGGGAACGGTCATCATCACGGCCACGCGCAGCGGGCGCGAGCAGCAAGCGACGATCTTCGCGCAGTATCTCCTCGAAGCTTTCGCCGATGCGCGGGCAGACACCGACAAGGACGGACGCACGTCGCTCGCGGAAGCATTCGCCTTCGCCACCAGGTTGACGGCGGAGCATTATGCGCGGCAAGGAGTCCTGGCGACCGAACATCCGCTCCTCGACGATAATGGCGATGGCATCGGACACGGGGAAATCGGTGAGGGGGATGGACGGTTGGCTCGAACCGTGTATCTGGAAGCGCCCGTCGAGATCGGCGAGGAAGATGAGGAATTGCGCGCGCTGCTTCGCCAACGGCAGGCGCTCCTTGAGAAGATCGAGGCGGTGAAAGCGCGGAAAACCGAGATGTCGCCGGACGAGTACGAGCGGGAGTTGGAACGATGGCTCTTGGAATTGGCCAGGCTCACTGAACGCATCAACGCGCGGAGGGGGAAGCCGTGACCCGAATGCGCATGACGTGGTCGCTGTGGACGCGATCGAGCGTCGGAAACCGCGCGTGGCGGACGGGAGGTCGTCTCCTAGTTCTCTTCGTTTTGCTGGCAGTAGGCGAACGAGCGGCGGCGCAGTCGTCGCTCGACGCGGGATGGGAGAAGCTGCGGCGCGGGGAATATGCGGAGGCGATCGCTCGACTTCAAATGGCGCTCGATCAGCAACCAGCCCGCGCGGCGGAAGGATTGATCACGGCTTATGCGGAGACGGGG
Source organism: Blastocatellia bacterium (assembly GCA_025055075.1). NCBI lineage: Bacteria > Pseudomonadati > Acidobacteriota > Blastocatellia > Blastocatellia bacterium. The sequence goes on along the minus strand of JANWYV010000020.1, from coordinate 68,601 downwards.
CGATATGAGGACGCCGAACGGACCGCCCGCGAGGTCCTCGCGCGTGCGGACCGCGCTCTCACCACCGGCGAAATAGCGCGCTTGGAGATGCTGCTCGGGGAGATTCATCTGATGACTGGCCGATACGAGGACGCGCAGCGAGCGTTCGATCGCGCGCTCGCGCACGAAGGATGGCCGGGCCGCCTCCGCGCGGGCGTGCAAAAGGGGTGGGTCTTGTGGCAGATGGGACGCGTTGAGGAAGCACGCGAATGGCTGCGCCGTCTCACCGCACAAGCTCTCGCGCAAGGGCTGCAATCGGCGGAAGACCTGACGTGGGCGGCGCGCGCGTTCGCCTATTTGGACCGTCCGCATGAGGCGAATGAGTTGTATGCCGAGGCCATCGAGCGCGATCCCGCATTTCGGGAAGCGTATCTGCAAGCCGGCGATCTCTTCGTCGAAAGGTACAACTACGCGGAGGCCGCGAGCTTCTTCCGCGACGCCTTGCGGATCAATCCCCATTGCGCGCGGGCGCATCTGGGGCTTGCTCGGAGCACGCGGATCAACGGTGGAAGCGAAGCATTCGCCCATGTGCAACGGGCGCTCGCAGTGAATCCGCGGCTGGTCGAAGCTCACGATCTCATGGCAGCGCTGTTGCTGGAAGTGGGCGATATCGAGACGGCCGAGCGGCATCTCGGGGAGGCACTTCGCGTGAATCCGCACTCGCTCTCGACGCGCGCGTTGCGCGCTGTGGCCTTTTATCTGGAGGATCGCGCGGCCGAGCTGGCTGAGGAGATTCAGCGCGTGCTGAGATCGAATCCGCGCTATGGCGAGCTGTACGCCACGCTCGCCGATTTCGCTGTGCTCAACCGCCGATATCCTGAAGCCGTCGAGTTCGCGCGGCGCGCCGTTGAGCTGTCGCCGTGGCTGTGGCGAGCATGGGCGACATTAGGATTGAACCTCTTGCGCCTCGGGCGCGATGCAGAGGGGCGCGAGGTCTTGGAGCGCGCCTTCGCCGGAGATCCGTTCAATGTCTGGGTGAAGAACACGCTCGATCTGCTCGACAGCATGCGCGCCTATCGGGAGACGATCACAGAGCATTTCCTCATTCGCATGGCGCCTTCGGAGCATCCCGTCGTCGCGCCGCTTGTGGCAGATCTGCTCGAACGCGCGTATGGACGGCTCAGCGAACGGTATCAGTTTCGACCCGATGGGCCGATCATCGTCGAGCTGTTCCCCAATCACGAGGACTTCGCCGTGAAGACCGTCGGGCTGCCGGGGCTCGGAGCGCTCGGCGCGTGCTTCGGACGGGTGATCGTGATGGATTCCCCTTCGGCGCGCCCGCAGGGATCGTTCAACTGGGCGAGCACGGCATGGCACGAGTTCGTGCATGTGATCACGCTGCAGGCGACGGCCTATCGTATCCCGCGATGGTTCTCCGAGGGCATCTCGGTTTATGAAGAGCGGCGGGCGCGACCCGGATGGGGGCATCAATGGACGCTCGAATTCGCGCACGCTTTCGCGGAAGGGCAGTTCGTCCCCTTGCGCCATTTGGAGGCGGCGTTCCTTCGCCCTTCGTCTCCGCAGGCGCTCTCCCTCGCCTATTTTCAGGCTTCGCTCGTCGTCGAGTTCATCGTGGAGCGATTCGGGTTTGAGCGACTGCGCCATATGCTCGCGCTTTATCGCCAGGGGGAGCGCACCGAAGGAGTGTTTCAGAAAGCGCTGGGCATGAGCGTGGAGGAGTTGGATCGGCTCTTTCGTGAGCATGTGGCGCGAGAGATTGGGCCTTATCTCTCGCGACTCGATCTGCATCTGCTCAGGCGACCGCAGGTCTCGGAGGAAGAGGCTCGAGCGGCGCTCGCGCGTCATCCGGAGAATTTCGCCGCGCATTTGCGCCTGGGGCGGATACTCCGCGCGCGTGGAGATTTGGAAGCGGCCATCGTCCATTTGCGCGAGGCGATTCGCCTCTTCCCCTTCTACACGGGACCCGAGAATGCCTACGAAGCGCTGGCGGCGATCTTCGAGGCGCGTGGGGACGAAGCCGAGGCTTTGTCGGTGCTCCAACAGTGGGCGACTCGCGAGGAGGCGAATGAAGAGGTGTTGCGGCGCGTCCTTCGACTGGCGCTCAAGCTGGGGAAGAAGGACATTGCTGAGAATGCATTGGAGGCCATCCTGGCGATTTCTCCCTTGGATCGAGACGTGCAGGCGCAGGCCGGAGAGTTTTATCTGGAGCAGAATCAACCGGAGCGAGCCGTGCGCGCGTTCTCCGCTGTCTTGCATCTGAACCCGCCGGATCGCGCGGAAGCGCATTATCAGCTCGCGCGAGCTTTGTTGGCGAAGGGCGCGCGCGCGGAGGCGCGACGCGAAATCCTGCGGGCGCTGGAGATCGCGCCCGGATTCGAGAAAGCGCAAGCGCTCCTTTTGAAACTCGTCGAGCATTGAAGCGTGGGAGGGAGAGGGATGAGACATCGAAGCCGTTCTCATCATCCGCGCGTGTGGCTCATCGGGTGCGCGCTCGCGGTGCTCCTGAGCGGAGCGCCGCGCAAAGAGGCGCAGCCGAGCGCGAACCTGGACGCGCATTCGAATCGGTTCACCTTCGCCCGCATTCAGTACGGCGGGCGATTCTCCTCGCGCGCGTTCTTTGGCGGCGTGCCGCCTTGGGCGCACGATTATCCCCGCGGCGGGCGCCACTTGATGAAGATCTTGAGCGAAGTGAGCCTCGTGGACCCCAATCCCGATGAAGTGATCCTCCGTTTTGACGATCCGCGACTCTTCAAATATCCTTTCGCTTACCTCTGCGAGGTCGGATTCATGAGCTTGAGCGATCGAGAGATCGAAGGCTTGCGCGAGTATCTGCTGCGCGGAGGCTTCCTCATCGTGGATGATTTCCGAGAGGAGTGGGCCTTGGAGAATCTTCGCGCGCATTTGCGCCGTGCATTCCCCGATCTGGAGCTTCAGGAGTTGGACATCTCGCATCCCATCTTCAATTGCTTCTTCAGCATCAAGACGCTGGAGGTGCCCCCTCCTTATGGCGAGGGGGCGCCGAAGTTCTTCGGACTCTCGGACAAGAAGGGGCGCTTGATGATGATCGTCAACTACAACAACGATGTGAGCGAATACTGGGAGTGGTCGGACGATCCCTTCGCGCCTATCGAGTATACGAACGAGGCGTTTAAGTTCGGCGTGAATTACGCCATCTATGCCTTGACACATTGAGCGGCATTTCGCCATTTGAGGCGAGCTTCATCGGCTCGCCGGATTTCCGGAAGGGAAGGAGAGAACGCGATGCTCATCAATAAGGCCGTGGATCAAACTCGCGATGAGGAATTGCTGGAGAAGCTCGTCCGAGCGAAGGAGCAGATCCTGCGGGAGATCCGGAAGGTGATCATCGGACAGGACGACGTGATCGAACAGGTGCTCATCTCGCTCTTCGTCGGCGGCCATTCGATCATCACAGGAGTGCCGGGATTAGCCAAGACACTCTTGATCAAGACGATCGCCAATGCCCTCGATTTGAAGTTCAAGCGCATTCAGTTCACTCCCGATCTCATGCCGAGCGACATCACGGGGACGGAGGTCATCGAAGAAGATCGAGCGACGGGCAAGCGGCATTTCCATTTCGTGCCCGGGCCCATCTTCGCCAACATCGTCTTGGCGGATGAGATCAATCGAACGCCGCCGAAGACGCAGGCGGCGTTGCTGGAGGCGATGCAGGAGGGGGCGGTGACGGTGCAGGGCGTGACCTACGAGCTGCCGAAGCCCTTCTTCGTGCTCGCGACGCAGAATCCGATCGAGTTGGAGGGAACATATCCGCTTCCGGAAGCGCAGTTGGATCGCTTCATGTTCAACATCAAGATCGGCTACTTGAGCGAAGAGGAAGAAGTGGAAGTCGTGCGAGCGACGACGGTGCCGCAAGACGTCGTCTTCGAGCGGCAGATCACAGGACGGGACATCATCGAATTCCAGCGCTTGATTCGCCAGGTGCCGGCGGCCGACTCGGTCATCCGCTATGCCGTGCGCTTGGTGGGGGCGAGCCGGCCGGGGAACGGCGCCTTCGACTTCGTCCGCAAGTGGGTCAATTGGGGAGCGAGCCTGCGCGCCTCGCAGTTCCTCATCCTCGGGGGGAAAGCCCGCGCGATCTTGAACGGTCGCTATCATGTCTCGTGCGAGGATGTGCGCGCGCTCGCATATCCGGTCCTGCGCCATCGCATCCTCGTGAATTTCCAGGCCGAATCCGAAGGGGTGAATTCGGAGGAGATCATCCGCCGCCTGTTGGAGGCGGTGCCGGAACCGACATCGGGTCTCTCGGTATGAATCGGTCCGCTGAGGGATCGCGTCCGACATTTCGATTCTTGCGTCCGGAAGTGCTGGCGAAGATCTCGTCGCTGGAACTGCTGGCGCGCACGGTCGTCGAGGGATTCCTCGCTGGCTTACATCGTTCACCCTACATCGGCTTCAGCGTGGATTTCGCGGAGTATCGTCCATATATGCCCGGCGACGATCTTCGGTATCTCGACTGGAAGGTCTTGGCGCGGACCGACCGGACTTACATCAAAAAGTTTCGAGGCGACACGAACACGCGCGTGTATATCCTCCTGGATGTGAGTGCCTCGATGGCCTATCGGCAACCGCCGGCCATCGAGAAGCGTGAGTATGCATGTTATCTGGCCGCGTCGCTCGCTTATCTGGCGACGCGACAGAACGACGCTGTCGGCTTGATCACTTTCGATCGCGGAATTGTGGAGTACATTCCGGCGCGATTGCGACCAGGGCAGCTCCATCTCCTATTGAGCACGTTGGAACGGCTGAAGCCGGGGGGGACGTCAGCGATCGCGGACGCACTGCGGCGCATCGCCGAGCGCGTGCGGCGGCGCGGCATCATCATCCTCCTCTCGGACCTGTACGAGCCGCCGGATGTGTTGGGATCCGCCTTGCGGCTTCTCCGAGCCCAAGGACAGGACCTCATCGTCTTTCACCTCCTGGATGCTTCGGAGGTGGAGTTCCCGTTCACGGAAGCTGCGCGCTTCGTGGACATGGAGACGGGGGAGGAGATTCCCATCGCGCCCGATGCGCTCAGCGCTGACTATCGCGAGGCCGTTCGCCGACATCTGGATGAGGTGGAGCGCTTTTGTCGCGCTCATGGGATCGCGTATCAGCGGGTGCTCACGACGCAACCGCTCGATTGGGCGCTCTACACCTATCTCGGACGGCGGGCGCGCCTTCAGTGAGGGGCATGCGATGTCGTTTCTGAGTCCATGGTTTTTGCTCGGCGCGCTCTCGCTCCTCATCCCAGTGCTCATTCATCTGATGCGGCGGGAGCCGAAGCAGCGCATCCCTTTCGCGTCGGTCCTATTCTTGCGACGACTGCCAGAACCCGTGCACAAGCGGAGACGTTTGAGGCATTGGCTCCTCTTCCTGTTGCGCGCGATGGCTCTGTTGCTGCTCGTCTTCGCCTTCGCGCGCCCGTATCTGCGGGGTCACAGCGGGGAAGGGCGTTTCGGAGCGGCGCTCGTCCTGCTTGTGGATTGTTCGCTCAGCATGCGCTATGATGCGCGCTTCGCACGAGCGCGCGAGAAGGCGGAGGCGATCATAGCGAACGCTCCCCTCGGGGCTCGCATCGGCGTGATCGGCTTCTCCACGCGCGTGGATGTGCGCGCGCCCCTCTCACCCGATCGCGCGAACGCGCGCGCCGCCGTGCGATCGCTTCGTCCCACATTCCGCGCGACCGATTATGCGCGAGGAGTACAAGCCGCCCTCTCTCTTCTGGAAGAGGCCGAAGGCGGGGAGAGGGTCATCTATCTCATCTCCGACTTTCAACGCGCGGGATGGCGATCTGCGGAGTCCCAGATCCGTCTCCCTCCCGATGTGAAACTCGTTCCTGTGGACATCGCTTCCGAAGGCGGCGAAAACCGCGCCATCTTGGATGTGCGCGCGCTCGCGCGGGTCACGACACCGCAATACGCGGAACGACTCCTCGTGCGCGTGGGGAATTTCCATCGTTCGGCGACGTCATCGTCCGTTCGCCTTTTCGTCAACGATCGGCTCGTCCAGGAGAAACGACTGGTGCTCGATCCGGAGACCGTCGCGACCGTCGAGTTCGCTGGATTCCCCCTCGACCCCGGATTCAATCGCGTGCGCGTGGAGCTTGATCCCGATCGATTGCCCGAGGACGATCGCTTCTTCGCGATCATTCGACGCGAGCCGCCGCGACCGGTACTCGTGCTCGAAGGCGCGCGATCGCGCGCATTGGCGGAGAGCGCGAGTTTCTATGTGCAGCAGGCGCTTCTAGCCGATGAAGCGTTCGGTCCCGGGCGCGTCGTCGTGCGAGCGCTCGCAGACGCGACGCCGGAGGAGGTGAAGCGAGCGGAGGCTGTCGTAGTCACAGCTCCCTCGATGCTCGATTCAGCCTTGGAGACGGCGCTGCGCGAGTTCGTCGCAGCGGGCGGGGGAATGATCCTCGCGCTTGGCCCTCAAACGAACGCGAGCACGTTCAATCGAACATTCGGCCCTTGGCTCGGCGTGAGGATCGAAGGTGAGCGCTCTGAGCCGTTCTCTCTCTTGACCGAGATCGAGACCGATCATCCGCTCTTCCGCCTTTTCGCCGATCCGCGGCGAGCGAACTTCTCCGCCGTGCGATTCTCCGGCTATGCGCGGCTTGCACTGGAGCCAAAGGCCGAAGGGAAGCGCGATGCCTCGCCGCTCGTTCTCGCGCGATTCCATGATGGATGGCCGGCGATTCTGGAGGTCGCGCGCGGACGCGGAAAGGTGCTCCTTCTGGCGTTCGGATTGGATGCGCGGTGGAGCAATCTGCCGCTCACACCGCTTTATGCGCCGCTCGTTCATGAAATGCTCGTGTCGGTGAGGGCCGCCTCGCTGCGGTCCTTCTTCCGCGTCGGGGAGAACGTCGCTCTCGCGGATGCGGAGCCCGCCGCTCCACTCGCCGTCTTCGCTCCCGACGGAGAACGCCTCCATCGCGGAGGGGAGGAGGTATCCGAAGATTCGACTCGGTTCATGCCGGAGCGCATCGGCGTCTATCGCATACGACGCGTGGGCGGAGAAGAGCCTGTGGCCGTCAATGTCGAAGCCGGAGAGTCGGATCTCACGAAGATGGACGAAGCCGAGCGCGAGCGCATGATGGCGGCGATGGGCGGAAGGGAGATGAGCCGACGCACTGCCGACCCGGGTGAAGAACGCGTTCAAGCGGAGCGCCAGACCATGTGGCGCGCTTTACTTCTCGCGGCGCTCTTGTTGCTGATCTCGGAGGCCGTCTTGGCCGACCGAACGATGGGGAGAGTCCGAGGAACACTCGGAATCTCTTCGCCGAAGGAGGAAGGACGATGACCATGCCTTCATCGGAGATGTTGCTTCAGTTCGTCCATCGCCTGCGTCGGCGATGGCTGTGGGGATACTGGCTGCGACAGGCAGCTCTTGCTGGCTCGGCGCTCGTTGGGTGGTTCACCTTCGCCGGGCTCATGGCGGCGCGCGTGCCCGTAGCGCCGGAGGTTCTGACAACGCTCCGCGTAGCTACGGCGTTCGTCGTGCTCGGGATCGTCTACGCTTTCGTGTGGCGACCGCTACGCCGAATTCCCGACGAGGTGACCTTCGCGCGCTTCATCGAGGAGCGCGAGCCTCTTCTTGAAGATCGGTTGGTGACGGCCATCGAGATTCTCTCTCGATCGGGCGCGGCTGTCGCGGGGGCTTCGATCGCAGCTTCGGCGCGCTCGTCGGAACCCGTGCAAGGCTTTTCTCCCGCGCTCGTCCACCGATTGCTCGCCGACGCGCTCGCGCAGTGTTCGATGGTGCGCGAAGAGAGCGTGCTTTCGACGCGCCGGTTGCGCCTTCGCGCGCTTCTGGCGGTAGCGCCTCTTGCACTCTTCGCGATGCTCCTCGCCATCGGACCGGAAGCGCTGCGTATCGGCCTGGGGCGACTCTATGTGCCGGGGGGAATCGCCGTGGCCCCAGACCCGGCGATTCGCGTGTATCCTGGTGATGCGCGTATCCCACGCGGCCTCGATCAGGTCGTGACCGCCACACTACAGAATTTCGAGGCTGACTCGGCGCGTATTGTCTTCCGATCGGAAGGCGAATCGAATTGGCAGGAGCAACCGATGGAGGCTTCGGAGCCCCGCACTTTCCGTTTTCTCTTCGCGAACGTCCAACGTTCGATCGAATACTATGTGACGGCGCGCGCCATCCACTCGCCGACTTTTCGTCTGGAGGTTGTAGATTGGCCACGCGTGAGTCGGCTCGAGTTGCTCTATGTCTATCCGGCGTATACGGGACAACCTTCGCACAAAGTCGAGGACGGTGGGGACATCGCGGCCTTGAAGGGAACGCGCGTGACGGTGACGGCCCAGCTCAACGGGCGCGTGCGGGAAGCGCAGCTCGTCTTCGATGATGGGAGCACGCTGGCGATGGCGCCGAGCGGAACGTCGTCGAGCTTCACCGCTTCCTTCATCATCTCTAAGAACGCTCGGTACCACGTTCGGGTGCAACCTCTCGCGGGAGAGGCCTATGCCGCCTCGCGCGAGTATTCGATCGAAGCGTTGGAGGATGCTCCTCCGACGATCGCCATCGAGAAGCCGGGGCGCGATATGAAGGTGACGGCCATCCAGGAGGTCTTCACCGAAGCGCGCGCCGAAGACGATTACGGGATCGCGCGTGTGGAGCTTCGTTATTCGGTCAATGGCGGGCCGGAGCAAACGGTGACGCTCTATCAATCCCGCGGCACGCCCTCGCGATCCATCACTGGATCGCACACGTTCTTCCTCGAAGAGTGGAACTTGCAACCCGGCGACGTGGTCAGCTATTACGTCACCGCCCGTGACAACAATACGGCGACTGGTCCTGGCGTTGCGACGAGCGATATCTACTTCCTCGAAGTCCGACCGTTCGATCGGCGATTCCGCCAGGCGCAGCAAACGCCCACGGGCCAAGGGATGGGAGAGCGCGAGAGCGCGTTCGCCGAACGACAGAAAGAGATCATCGCGGCGACCTGGCGCGTCCTTCGGGAGAAGGATCGCGTCTCGGCCGAGGAATTTCGAGAGAACGTGAATACGCTCGAGCTGGCGCAGTCGAAGCTGCGCGAGGATGTGCAGACGGTCGTGGATCGCATGCGACGGCGACTCGGCGAGGGCTTGGAGGAGATGGAGGATTTCAAAAAGCTCTTCGATGCCTTGAGCGCGGCCGTGGGGGAGATGGGACGCGCCATCGAGGAATTGCGAGCGCGCCGTCTCAAGGAAGCCCTGCCTTTTGAGCAGCGAGCCTACCAGCAACTTCTGCGCGCCGATGCCATCTTTCGAGAGATCCAGGTCGCGTTCGCCGATCGCGGACAAAATGGAGGCAATGCGCGCGCGCAGGATCTGGCTGATCTCTTCGAGCTGGAGCTGGACAAGATGAAGAACCAGTACGAGACGATCCAGCGGGATCGCGGACAAGCGCGCGATCGGCAACTGGAGGAGCTGGAGCGACGGTTGCGGGAGTTGGCCGAGCGGCAGCAGCGGCTTCTGGAGCAGCGCTTGCGGCAAGGGGCCTCCGGTGGGGGCTCTGGGGACGACGGGCAGATGGCCGAGCAAGTGCGCGAGCTGGCGCGACAGCTCGAACGATTGACGCGGGAACGGCGCGACGCGCGCTTGGAGCAGGTTCGGCAGCAATTGGAACGAGCAGCGCGCGAGATGCAGCGCGCGCGCAGCGCATCGGATGGCCGCGAGGCCACGGCGCATCGAGCGCAAGCCTTGGAACATCTGCAGGCGGCGCGGCGTCAGCTCCAATCGGCCCAGCGTTCGCAGTTGGCTGAAGAGATTCGTCGGCTGCGAGACCGCGCTCGCGAAGCGCGCGAGCATCAGGAGCGGATCGCGCGCGAAGTCGAACGCCTCGCTCGTGAATCCGATCGCGCTCCCTTGGAGGCCGCGCGACCGTCGCTCCGCGATCGGAAATCGGCGCTCGCCGAAGAGGTCTCTCGCTTGAGACAACAGATCGAAGACGCCGCGCGACGAGCGCGGCAGGAGAATGACGCCGCTGCGGCGAGAGGGCTCTCGGCGGCTGCTGAGACGATTCAGCGCGAGCGCGTGCCCGAGCAGATCGAGCAGGGAATTCAGTTGCTCGAAAATCGGTGGCTCGAATATGCCGCCGAGCGCGAGCGTGCGATCGCTCGAGCGCTCGGCGAAGTCGCCCGCCGACTCGATGAGGCGGCGCGCAACGCGGGATCGCGATCGCCCGATGAGCGTTTGGCCGAGGCTCAAGAGCGTGCGCGCCGCCTGGCCGAAAATCTCCAGTCGCTCAGCGACCGATTGTCGGCCGAGCGCGGGAATGCTCGTCCCCGCGGAGAAGAGTCGCGAGGCGAATCGCGCGCTTCGGCACAAGGGACTTCGCGCGCGGGCGATCAGCGGGGACGGGCAGATCGCTCGGGAGAGCGAGCATCGGCGACGCCGGAATCTTCGCGAGAGCCTTCGGGCGGACAACGCACGGGAGAAGTGCGCGTGAACCCTCTGGGGAGTCGCGGTCCAGCTCGGGATTCCACAGCCGATGCCACCGCTTTCGGGAGACCGTCGCCCTCGCAGGGCCGCGATCTCGGCGAGGCCCTTCGACAGCTTCGGCGCGAACTCGATGAACGCGTGGAGGAAGCCGAGGAATTGCGTCGCCTCATGCCCTTGCGCGATCTTGTGGATGACGTCAATCGGATCATCGCCGAACTGCGACGCCTCGATGAAGCGCGATTGTTCCACGATCCGGAGGAGATCGAGCGGTTGAAGCGCCAGGTGCTCGATCCACTTCGACGCTTGGAATGGGAATTGAGTCGTCGGCAGCAGGAGCGTCTGGGAGCGGATCGGCTGCGACTGGCCGAGGAAATGGCTGTTCCGCCAGAGTACCGGCGCCTGGTCGAAGAATATTATCGCCGCCTCGCCCGCCAGCCGAAGTAAGCGAGTGCGTGGTCTCAACGTCATCATCCGCCGGCGCCCGGGAGGAACAGAAGGAGCGCCGGCGCGCGGCGGCGAAAATAATATGTGCGAGATTCGGGCTTGCTCCCTTGCGAGAAGCCTCGACGCCAGCTTTTATTCCCTCGGCCCAATGCGCATGTTGATGGGAGGAAGAGGCATATGCGGAGATCGCCCGGCATGTGGATTTGCCGATTCGCTATAAGTGTCCTGGTCGGGATCGTGCCCATCAGCGCCGTGTCACCGGCGTTTGTCGAGCGTCCTTACGACATTCTCATTCGCGGCGGGATCGTCGTGGATGGAACTGGAGCGCCCCGCTTTCGGGCAGATGTGGCCATTCGGGGGGATCGAATCGCGCGCGTGGACCGGTCGGGGATTCCGGCCGATCAAGCTGCTGTGGTGCTCGAGGCTGATGGGCTCATCATCGCGCCAGGCTTCATTGATCATCACGCCCACATCGCGACGAATATCCACGAATATCCGCTCGCGGAGAACTTCCTTCGTCAAGGCATCACGACCATCCTCGCGTCCTTGCACAGTGGCGATCAACCGTGGCCGCTCGACGCATACGCCGCCTCGCTGAAGATCGCTCCGAACGTCGGCTTTTTCGCCGGGCATACGTGGATTCGGAAACAGGTGCTCGGGCTGGAGAATCGTGCGCCCACGCCATCGGAGCTGGAGCGGATGAAAGCGCTCGTCGAAGAGAGCATGAAGCAGGGTGCGCTTGGTCTCTCGACGGGATTGCTCTACGTTCCAGCGTTCTACGCTACGACCGAAGAGATCATCGAGCTAGCGAAAGTCGCCGCGCGGTATGGAGGGATTTACGTCACCCACATGCGCGATGAGGGGCCTGGGCTTATTCGTTCGGTGGAGGAGACGATTCGCATCGCCCGCGAGGCGGGAATTCCGGCGCAGATCAATCACCACAAGGTCGTCGGTGCCGCGCAATTCGGTTGGAGCCGTCGGACGCTCGAACTGATTGATGCTGCGCGCGCCGAAGGCCTCGATATCAAACACGACCTCTATCCTTACACGGCGTCGAGCACGGGCTCGAGCATTCTCTTTCCCCAATGGGCTTTGGCCGGAGGAGCGAGAGCATTCGCCGAACGGATTGCGGATCCTCAAACGCGCGCCCGAATCGAACGGGAGATGCGCGCGATCTTTCGCGAGCGTGCCGGTCAGGACTTACGCAGCATCCAATTTCGCACTGTGCCTTCGGCTCCGCAATATAACGGGAAGACGCTGGCGGATATGGTGCGCGATCGAGGATTGCCGCCGACCATCGAATCCGGGATTCAAGTCGTGATCGAACTGCAACTGGCGGGCGGGTTCAGCGCCATCTACCACAGCATGGATGAAGAGGACGTGAAACGCATCATGCAGCATCCGTGGGCCATGTTCGAGACCGATGGTGATCTGGTGGGATATGGCGAGGGCTTCCCCCATCCTCGAAGTTATGGGGCGTTCCCGCGCGTGCTCGCGCGCTATGTGCGAGAGTTGAAGGTCTTGACGCTGGAAGAAGCGATTCGAAGAATGACGTCGCTCTCAGCGGCGCAGATCGGGCAGTTCGAGCGCGGGGTGATTCGCGAAGGGATGTACGCCGACATCGTCGTCTTCGATCCCGAGAGGATCCAAGACCTGGCGACCTACACCGATCCGCATCGGTATTCGGTAGGAGTCGTGCATCTGCTCGTAAACGGCGTGCTGGTGATCCGGAATGCCGCGCTCACCGGAGAGAAGCCCGGTCGCGTGCTCAGAGGGCCGGCGCGACCCGTGCGCCGTGACTCAAAGGCATGAACGATGTCGTCGCCCTTTGCTTCAGTGAACCGTCGTTCATCGCCGCACTTGCAGAGGCGAAGTCGCCACGGACTCTCGCACGGAGTCCGAAGCTGCGTCTTTCGCAGGCATCGGTCTCTGGCGAGAAGAAGGCTCAGTCGTTGAGCATGTATCGTCCGGCTTGAATGAAGGCGTCGGCGATGCGGCGTCGTGCGGCGACTGTGTTCATCGGAGTGAACTTGGTGAAGCGGCGCAATGCCGCCAGTTGCATCCGCAGCTCGTCGCCTTCAGCCAACGCGCTCACGGCTTGACGAGCGAGTAGCTCGATCCGTCCCATCGCGTCGTGAACATATGTGCGCGCGATATCCAATTGGACAGAGCACGAGTCCGCGCCACGTCGGGCGCTCAGCTTCAGCGCGCGCAGCAGAGCGCTCTCCATGAGGAAGATTTCGATGACCATATCGCTGATGGCCGCGACGATCTCTTGCTCTTCGGCCAATTGCTCTCGGTACTTCTGAGCCGCCACTCCGGCGACCAAGAGCGCGACCTTCTTTGCTTGCGCGACGATGCGCTTCTCGCGTTCCAGAAGGCCTTCGGCCTCCGGTTCCGGCATCGCGGGAGCGAGCACCTCTTGCGTCACGCGCTGGATCGCCCCAAGCAAGGGGAGATGTCCCGAGAGCGCGCGCCGCATGAGCATCCCGGTGATGAGCAAGCGGTTGATTTCGTTCGTCCCTTCGAAGATGCGATTGATGCGGGCATCGCGATAGGCGCGTTCGACGGGATACTCCGCGCTGTAGCCGTTCCCGCCGAAGATCTGCACGGCTTCATCGGCGACATAATTGGCGAATTCGCTGCCAACGACTTTATTGATCGCGCACTCGATGGCATATTCTTCGACGGCCTGCATGCGAGCGGGTTGATCGTCCTCATCGAGTCCGGAGAGCGCAGCATCAATGAGGCCTGCTGTGCGATAGACGGCGCTCTCGGCCACCCACGTCCGAATGGCCATCTCCGAGAGCTTGTGTTTGATGAGGCCGAATTCGCAGATGGGACGACCGAATTGGCGACGCTGTTTCGCGTATTGGAGCGCCGTCGTCAGACCGATCTTACAGCCGCCGACGCAACTGGCGCCCAATCGAAGTCGACCGAGATTCAGGACGTTGAACGCGATCTTATGCCCTTTGCCGATCTCACCGAGCAGATTCTCGACCGGCACGCGCGCGTTCTCAAACAGTAGGGCGCGCGTCGAGGAGCCTTTAATGCCCATCTTCCTCTCCTCCTGACCAATGGTCAGGCCCGGCGTATCTCGGGGAACGATGAAGCAAGAGAAGTGTTCGCCGCCGACTTTCGCGAAGGTGATGAAGAGATGGGCGAACCCGGCGTTCGTGATCCAGATCTTTGAACCGTTCAAAAGATAATGGCGGCCGTCGGGGGCCAAATCCGCGCGCGTCTTTCCGGCCAGCGCATCCGAACCCGCCTCCGGTTCGGTCAGGGCGTAGGCCGAGAGCCATTCGCCGCTGGCGAGCTTGGGGAGATATTTCCGTTTCTGCTCCACCGTACCGAAGAGGACGATGGGCGCTGTGCCGATCCCCGTATGTCCACCGTACGAAACGGCGAAGGAACTATTGGCGGCGACCTTTTCGGAGATGATCATCGCGCTCACCTTGTCCAGTCCGAGTCCACCATAGCGCTCGGGGATCTCGGCGGCGAGCAAGCCCACGTCGGCCGCGCGTCGCAGTAGCTCGGCCATCAATTCCAAGTTTTGATGTTCGATCTCTTCGGCGTTGGGCACGACCTCGCGCTCCATGAATTCCTCAGCGGTGCGAGCGATCATCCGGTGCTCTTCGCTGAAATCCTCGGGGGTGAACACATCCTCAGGGGATGCCTCCCGGATCAAAAAGCTTCCCCCTTTCACGCGCTCATCCTCTCTCGTCATAGCTGTTTCCTCCTGGAATGGACTCATTCCACGCGCTCGAAGATTCCCGCGGCGCCCATGCCACCACCGATGCACATGGTGACCATGCCGTAGCGAGCACCGCGCCGCCGCATCTCGTAGAGCAAGGTCGCCGTCAGTTTCGCTCCCGTGCAGCCGAGCGGATGGCCGAGGGCGATCGCGCCCCCGTTGACATTGACCTTGTTCACATCCAACTCCAGGAGCTTGATGACGGCCAATGCTTGGGCGGCGAAAGCCTCGTTCAGCTCGATCAGATCCACGTCGTCCAAACTCAATCCCGCCATACGCAGCGCCTTGGGAATCGCCGCGACCGGGCCGATCCCCATCTCTTCGGGAGGAACGCCAGCAACCGCGTAGGCGACGAGCTTCCCTAGGGGCCGAACGCCCAAGGCGTCCGCCTTCTCGCGCGACATGACGACGACGGCTGCTGCTCCGTCGCTCATCTGAGAGGAATTACCGGCGGTGATCGTCCCCTCAACGTGGAAAACGGGCTTGAGCTTCGCCAACGCTTCGAGCGAGGTATCGCGACGCGGACCTTCATCCGTGTCGAAGAGGATCTCATGCACGCGCGGGCGACCGCGCTCGTCCATCTCCTCGATGGGGACGCGAAGAGGAACAATCTCCTCTTTGAACTTCCCCGCATCTATAGCGGCGATGGCGCGCTCATGGCTTCGCAGCGCGAACCGATCCTGCTCTTCACGGGAGATGCCGTATTTCCGCACGAGATTCTCGGCCGTCAAGCCCATGCTCAGATACACGTCCGGATAATGCTCGATGAGGTAGGGATTGGGCGCGATCTTATACCCCCCCATTGGGACGAGGGACATGGATTCCGTCCCCCCAGCTAAGATGACATCGGCGAATCCCGCGGCGATCCGTTCCGTCGCGAGGGCGATCGTCTGCAGGCCCGAGGAGCAGAAGCGGTTCACCGTCATCGCGGGCACCGTGTAGGGAAAACCCGCGCGCAGCGCCGCAATCCGCGCGACGTTCATGCCTTGTTCGCCTTCCGGCATGGCGCATCCCAGGATGACGTCATCAATGTCCTCCGGGCGCAATCCGGGGACGCGCTGCACAGCTTCCGTGAGGACAGCAGCCGCCATATCGTCCGGGCGCACATGGCGTAATGTCCCTTTGTGCGCTTTTCCAACGGCCGTTCGCACGGCGGAGACGATCACGGCTTCGCGCATAGCTCCCTCCTTTCTCGATCGCTCAATTCCTGAGCGGCTTCCCCTCAGTGAGCATGTGCCGAATACGCTCGCGCGTCTTCGGCTCGCCGAGCAGTGAGAGAAAGGCCTCGCGCTCGAGATCGAGCAAATACGTCTCGCTCACCGAACGCGGCGCTCGGAGATCACCGCCGCAAAGCACCCAGGCGAGTTTGCGCCCGATATGGGCATCGTACTCGGTGATCTGTCCAGCCCGCTGAGCCAAATGAATACCCAGCTTGAGCGCGGCCAGGCCCGGCTCGCCGAGTACGGGAATCTCGGCGGGTGGACTCGGCGGCTCATATCCCTCGCGCGCGAGCGCCAGCACGGTCTCCTTCGCATCGGCGATGAGCCGATCGCGATTCATCGTGATGGCATCAGTCGGACGCAGCAGTCCCAACTTCTTCGCCTCGTGAGCGCTGCCGGAGACCTTCGCCAGAGCGATCGTCTCGAAAGCTTGCCGGACATAGGGGAACAAATCCACCGAGTCTCCACGGGGTGCGCGCTCGAGCATACGAAGCAGCATCTCCTTCGTTCCCCCTCCGGCGGGGATCAGGCCGACGCTCGTCTCGACGAGCCCGATGTACGTCTCGGCAGCCGCCCGCACTTTCGGCGCGTGCAATGTGATTTCGCAGCCTCCGCCAAGCGTCAAGCCAAACGGCGCCACGACCACCGGCTTCTCGGCGTATTTCAGCGCGAGATTGACCTGTTGAAAGGCACGAATCATCGCGTCCAGCTCTTCCCACTCTCCTTCCTCGGCGGCCAGCAACAACAACACGAGATTCGCGCCCGCCGAGAAATGTTCGCCTTGATTGCCGATGACCAAGCCCTCGAAATCGCGAGCTACTTGTTCGAGTGCGTACTGCAAGAGCTGGACCGTATCGGCGCCGATCGTGTTCATCTTCGAGTGGAACTCCAAACAAACGACGCCATCGCCGAGATCAATGAGACTTGCGCCCGGATTCGAGCGGATGATGCGCCGTTGCGCCTTCAGCGAGGAGAGCAACAGAACGCCGGGCGGCAATTCGATCTCGCGATAGGTCGCACTCGCCATATCGAAGTAGCGCTGGCGTCCGTCATCCTCACGATAGAAGGTCTCGTTTCCCGACTCGAGCAACGCTTGCACAAGCGGCGGAATCGCGCGACCTTCGCGCTCCAACCGTTCGACCATCCAGCGGACACCGAGCGCATCCCACGTCTCGAAGGGGCCGAGTTCCCAATTGAAGCCCCACTTCATCGCGCGATCCACTTGCACGATGTCATCGGCGATCTCCGGAATTCGATGGGCCGCATAGAGCAACGTCTCACTCACGATCGTCCAGAGGAACCGTCCCACGCGATCCGAGCCGCGAACGAGCGTCCGCAAGCGCTCCCGCACATCTTCGATCGTGCGCGCCATCTCGAGCGCAGGAAGAGACGTCTTCTGACGCGGCCGGTATTCGAGCGTCCGGTAGTCGAGGGCGAAGATCTCCCGACTCGCCGGATCCCGGCGGTAGAAGCCCTGCCCAGCCTTTTCTCCGACCCATCCGCGGCGGATCATCTCCAATACGAAATCGGGAAGGGCGAAGATCTCCCGGCGTTCATCGTGCGGTACATTCGCGGCGATATTCTCGACCACGCGCGCGAGGACATCGAGACCAGCGAGATCGGCCGTCCGAAAAGTCGCGCTCTTCGGATGACCAATGGCTGGCCCCGTTACCGCATCCACCTCCTCAATGGTCAACTCATGTTCCAACATCGCGCGGAGCGTGCAGAGGAAGGAAAAAGTGCCGATACGATTGGCGATGAAATTCGGCGTGTCTTTGGCGAAGACGACGCCCTTGCCGAGAATGCGATCGCAAACATCGGCGATCGTGTGCACGACCTCTGGATCGGTCTCCGGCGTCGGGATCACTTCGACGAGTCTCATGTACCGAGGAGGATTGAAAAAGTGCGTGCCCAGGAAATGCCGTCGAAAACCTTCCGACAGCCCCTCTTGCAATTGCGCGATTGGAATGCCCGAGGTGTTCGAGCTGACGATGGCATCAGAGCGCCGATGAGGTTCCAAACGCTGGAAAAGCGCTCGCTTGATCTCCCGATCCTCGACGACAGCCTCGATGATCCAATCGGCCTCGGCGACTTTCGCCAGATCGTCCTCAAAATTCCCCACCGTGATGAGGCGCGCTCGATCCAGATCGAAGAAAGCGGGCGGATGAAGCTGCTTCGCTCGTTCCAGTCCCAAGCGCGCGATCCGATTGCGCACCTCCGGGCTCTCCAGCGTCAGACCTCGCGCCCGCTCCTCTTCAGTGAGAGACGTTGGGACGATATCGAGTAGCAGGACCTCGATCCCGGCGTTCGCCAAATGCGCGGCGATCTGAGCTCCCATCACTCCCGCACCCAGCACTGTCGCTCTCTTGATTCTCCTCTTCGCCATGATGACTCACTCCGCGTACAGGCGTTCGATGACATCTCGGTATTTCTCCGCGATGACGCGACGACGCACTTTCAGCGTCGGCGTCAGTTCTTCTTCGGCGATGGTGAATTCGCGCTCCAGCAAGGCGATCTTCTTCACCCGTTCATAGGGCGAGAAGTCCGCCATCAGGCGCTCCACCTCCTCCTCGTAGAGACGTTGAATCTCCGGATGCGCGCACAGCTCGCGCTCCTCTCGAAACGGAATGCCTCGTTCTTCGGCGTACCGTCGGAGCACAGCGAAATTGGGGACGATGAGCGCGGCTGGGAATTTCCGTTCATCTCCCACAACGACAGCCTGAGCGATCCACGGACTGGCCACGAGCCGATTCTCGAGCGCTTGCGGCGCCACGTACTTCCCCCCGCTCGTCTTGAGCAAGTCTTTCTTTCGGTCCGTGATCGTCAAATAGCCGTCCGCATCCAGGAACCCCACATCGCCGGTGCGCAGCCAACCATCCTCGGTGAAAGCCGCGGCTGTTTCCTCCGGGCGATTGTAGTATCCGAGCATGACGTTCGGGCCGCGCACGAGGATCTCACCGTCATCGGCGATCTTGACTTCGACACCGGGGATGGGGCGACCGACCGTCCCGATCTTGTTCGCGCCAGGGGGATTCACCGTGACGACGGGCGAGGTCTCCGTGAGACCATAGCCCTGGAGGATCTCCAGACCCAGGCCCAGGAAGAAATATGCCACATCGGGGGCGAGCGCAGCCCCTCCGCTGATAAGTGAGCGGATGCGGTCCAATCCAAGCTGGTGGAGAATGCGCGAGAGGACCAAGCGCCGGGCTGCCGAGTACGACCATCGTCGCCACGGAGGGACGACACCCACAGTTCGCCATGTGCGCTGATACCATTCGCCCGTGCGCAATCCCCAAAGCACGAGGTGGCGTTTGAACGCAGGAAGTGCCAGGCTCGCTTCCAGAATTCGCTCGCGCATCTTCTCGAAGAGACGCGGTACGCCAACCAAGACCGTCGGACGGACATCCCGCAAATTCTCGGCCACTTTATCGAAGGATTCGGCGTAATGGATGCTCATCCCGCTGTGCAGATAGCAATAGAACGCCATTCGCTCGAAGCTGTGCGAGAGCGGGAGGATGGAAAGGACGACATCGTTAGCGGAATAGCTGAGGACGCGCATGGCCGCCGTGACATTCGAGGCGATGTTCCCATGGGTGAGCATCACCCCTTTCGGTTCGCCCGTCGTTCCTGAAGTGTAAAGCAGTGTCGCCAAATCCGTCGGGCGAACAGCGCGACGCAAGCGCTCATAAAGCTCCGGCTCGCGCACCGCCCATTGGCGCCCATGCTCGAAGAGCTGAGAGAAAGGGAGCACCCGTTCGTCCGCGATGGGATCGAACGCGATGATCTTCTCCACCGATTCCACACGAGAGATCGCCTCGCGCACGCGCCGCCACTGCTCGCCGGTCGAGATCAGGAGCAAGCGCGCTCCCGAATCGCGCAGGATGTGCGCGACTTGCGCCGGAGCTTGTGTCGCGTGAATCGGCACATCCACGGCGCCCAACGCCAGAAGCGCCAGGTCCGAGAGCGTCCACTCCACGCGGTTCTCCGATAACATCGCGACGCGATCGCCCGGACGAACACCTTCAGCGTAAAATCCAAAGGCGAGCGCGCGCACTTGTTCGGCGAGCGCAGGGGCCGAGAGGGCGATCCATCGACCTTGAGAGCGATAGTTCAGAACGTCGGGCTTCGATCCATAGCGCGCGAGCGCACCGTCGAAAAGCTCATTGAGCGTCATTGGCTCCGCAGATGTCATCACCGTGCCCGCTCCATCAGGTCCTTCGCCCTACGTTGTGCTGCTCTACTATAGTCGGTCCCAAAGTCCTGAGGCAAGCGGCTGAGAGAATCAAAGACCGCTGCATCGAGAGGGAGGGCGCACCGTTCTTCGGCTGCTCGTCCGCAGTTGCCGGGACCTCGCCATGTGGTGTACCATTGCTCCGCATGATGGAGCAAAGTTCGAATTCGAAGCCGTGGGTGAGGAGCGCGCGCATGGCGATGAAATTTAAGGTGAGCGTCCTGATTGTCTCGGTCGTCGTCGCCCTCTACGTGGTGATCGGGGGATTGCTGCCCCGCAGTGGGGTGATCGCCAGCTATAACGACCCTTACTCGCAGCTGACGATCTTTCAAGAAGTCCTCGCGCGCATCATCAACGATTACGTGGACGAACCTGATCTCGAGAAGGTGCGCGTGGGCGCTCTGCGGGGGTTGGCCGAGGGCTTGGATCCCTATAGCGCCTACCTGACGCCGGAGCAGGTCCGACGATTGAACGGAGGGCGCGCGGAGGCTGAGGCCGAGAGCGGTCTGATCCTCTCCAAGGTCGCCGGATACGCTTATGTGGTCTCCGTCGTGAAAGGATCTCCCGCCGAGATCGCTGGTCTTCGCTCCGGCGATATCATCGAGTACATTGGGACGCGCGCGACGCGCGATATGAGTCTCTACGAGGCTCGGGAATTGCTGGTTGGACCTGTTGGGAAAGACATCGAGCTGAAGGTGTTCCGCGAAGGACGATCGGAGACGTTCAAATTCAAACTCGATCGCTTCCCGCGTCCGAAGCCCGAGGCGAAGATCCTCGAGCGAGGAATGGGGTATCTTAAGCTTGCCACCCTCGATGAAGGAGAGTCGCTTCGCATTCGCGAAGAGTTAGAGCGCTTGATCGCTCAAGGGGCGACTCGATTAATTCTGGACTTGCGGGGGGTCGCCACGGGGACTTTGACCGAAGCGCTCACTGTCGCAAACTATTTCATCGGCTCGGGCACGCTGGCGAAGACGATCGGGCGAGAGGGACGAACTTTGCAAACCTTCACGGCGGATCCCAAACGGCAGCTCTATTCTGGAGAATTGGCCGTGTTGATTGATCGGAGCACGGCCGGAGCGGCGGAGGTCGTTGCCGCGGCCGTCTTGGAGAACAAACGCGGCGAGCTCGTGGGGGAGCGAACGTTCGGGGCCGGAGGCGAGCAGAAGCTCTTCCCGTTACGAGATGGTGGTGGACTCTACATCACCGTCGTGAAATATGCGACTCCCTCGGGCAAACCCATCATGGGGAGTACGTCGGCGACCAGTGGCATCGTCCCGACCGTTGAAGTACCACGACCGGACCGTGGTCTGGCACTGGAGGAACTCGAGGAACGGGAGGAGTTGCCTCCTGAGGAGCCGTTGGCGCAACCGCCAGCTCAGCCGCCTTCGGAAGATCTCCCCTTGAAGAAGGCCATTGAGATCCTTCGGAAGAAGTGATGGGGGGGACCATTCGTCCCCTCAGGCGCGAGCCCTCAGGTGGCGAACGAGGAACGTTCGGAAAGCCTCAGCGTCCTCAAATCGGGCTTCAATCCGTGCGACATAAAGCGGAAGGGTCTCTGGCAGCGGAAGAGCATCCAGTCGAACCCAATCCTTCTCCGTCGTCACGAGGAATTCGGCGCCAGCGGATTCTGCCTCTTTGAACACGCGCGCGAGATCCCGCGGTGCATACCAATGGTGATCGCGGAAGGACCGAAAGTACGCGATCCGAGCGCGATAGTGCGCCAGGTCATGCCGGAAGAGATGGGGATTCCCCACTGCGCAAAAGGCACCGATCGTACGCCCATAGAGTTTCTGCGGAAAGAGGGTGTCGCCGGTGCGGGGGGCGAAGAGTTCGACGATCTCATGATAGCTGTAGAAGATTGGGATCGGACCGGCCAATTCCCGTAGGCGCGCTTCGAGGGAGAGCTGATCGAACGGATGATCCGCTCGCGTGACGACAATGGCTGAAGCCCGCGCGATCTCGCTAAGGGGCTCGCGCAAGCGCCCGAGCGGAAGCAGCTCCTCGCCCCCGAAAGGATCGAGGGCATCAATGAGCAACAGATTGAGATCTCGATCGAGCGCCAAATGTTGAAACGCATCGTCGAGGATGTGAACGTCTGGCTGAAACCAATCGTCAAGGTGACGCGCGACGGTATGGCGGCCAGCGCCAACGGCGATGACGACTCCTGGGAGACGACGGGCCAGAAGGAGCGGCTCGTCGCCGGCGTCGAAGACCGTCGCTTGCACACGGGCACCATCAGAGACGAGCACGAGAGGGGCACGAGAGCGCCGGCCATATCCCCGACTGATCACAGAGGGACGATAGCCTTCTGCTAAAAGCAGGCGGGCAATGTATTCAACCAGCGGTGTCTTTCCCGTTCCTCCGACGGTGAGATTCCCAACGCTAATAGTGAAAGCGCGGGCGCGCTTGGGCTTCACGTAGCCCGCCTTGTACAGCGCGAGCCGAAAGGCGACGCCAAGCTTGAACAACAGGGCCAGGCCTTTTCGGATCGGTCGCGGGAGTCGCAACAGCCGTTCGATCATCTCTTTATCCCTGACTCGGCGAAGATCGGTTCGAGATGGGCGAGGATGCGCTCCGTCGTCCCGCGATGCTGCGCGAGAAAGCGCTGTGCGGCTTCCCGAAAGCGCGCTCGCCACCGATCGTCGAGGAGGAATCGGCCAATCGCCTGAGCGAGAGCGTGAGCGAGCGCTTCCGGGTGCGCTTGAGCAGGGATGCGCCACACGCAAGCCTCATAAGCCGGGAAATTCGGATCACTATATCGCGGGCCGACGATCACGCACGCGCCGCGCACAAGCGGTTCGATCACATTGTGGGCGAGAGCCGTAGAGAAGCTCCCTCCGATCACCACCACGGCAGCCATCCGATAAAGAGCGGCCAGCTCCCCAATCGTGTCCAAAAGAATGACTGCCGCCCGCTCGATCTCCTCTCGATCGTGAGCGCGCGTACGGCGGATGAACGACACGCCCGATTTCCGCAGCAGCTCTTCCACTTCGTCGAAACGTTCCGGACGTCGGGGAGCCAACAGGAGACGCGCGGCGTGAAGACTCGTATGCTCGGCTCGAAGGATCGCGAACGCGCGCAGCAGCAGGGCTTCTTCGCCCGGCGCCGTGCTCCCAGCGATAATGAGCGGTCGTTCGGCAGAGAGTCCGAGGCTGCGCGCTAACTCTTCCGCTTTCGCCGCCTCATCGGTCGGAGGGCGCGCGTCCCATTTCAAATTCCCGACGACATGCACGCGTTCTGGGGGAGCGCCTAACGCCCGCATCCGGCGGGCATCTTCCTCGCTCTGCATGAGCAGAAGGCGGAAGTTCTCGAGAACGCGCCGTATGAACGGACGGATCCATCGGTATCGGCGGAACGAGCGACCCGAGAGTCGTCCACTGACGAGCACAATGGGGATGTGGCGTCGGGAGCACGCGCGCAAAAAATTCGGCCAAATCTCCGTCTCGAGGATGAGGACTAGATTCGGATGCACCCGCTTCAGCGCGTGCGCGACGGAAAGAGGCCAGTCGAACGGAAAATAGATGATTCGCGCTCGAGCCCCATAGCGGCGGCGCGCGATCTGTTGCCCCGTCTCGGTCACCGTCGAGAGCACGAGTTGAAATGCCGGAGGACCCTCGGCCGAGGCGACGAGGGCTTCGACGAGCGGCTCGGCCGCGAGGATCTCGCCGACCGAGACCCCGTGAATCCACAGGACCGGCTTCTCCAGCGGAAGCCGTGGAGGGAAACCGAAGCGCTCGCGCCATCCTCGGCGCTCTCCTCTTGCAATCGCCGCGATCAAAGACGGGAGGAGGAACACGGTCGCCAGAAGGAGCAGCAGATTGTAAAGCGCATAGCCCATGTGCGGTGGTCGGGAAAGGGGAGACCTCCCGCCCGAGAGCGCGGGAGGTCGTTCGGCGCATCATTCCAAGACGGCGGCCAGTTCCGTGACGGCCGCTTGCGCAGCGGCGAGCATGGCGATGGGCACGCGATACGGCGAACAGCTGACGTAGTCCAGGCCAATGCGGTGGCAGAATTCGATGGAATTCGGCTCGCCTCCATGCTCACCGCAAATGCCCGTCTTCAAATTCGCGCGCGTGGCGCGTCCGCGTTCCACGCCTATCTTCATGAGCTCGCCCACGCCCGCGCGATCGAGGATGAGGAAGGGATCGGTCTCCAGGATCCCGCGACTCAAATAGGCCTCGATGACAGCCACCGTGTCGTCACGAGAGAAGCCGAAGGTCGTTTGAGTGAGATCGTTCGTGCCGAAGCTGAAGAATTCAGCCGAGCGCGCGATCTCACCAGCGGTGAGCGCGGCGCGCGGCAATTCGATCATCGTCCCCACCAGATACGAAATGTGCACACCCGTCTCGCCCATGACCTCCTCAGCAACACGATCAATGATCTCGCGTTGCGCTTCGAATTCGCGCGCCGCGCCGACCAGCGGCACCATGATCTCCGGCAGCACGCGAATGCCCTCGCGCGCGACCTGACAGGCGGCCTCGAAGATCGCGCGCGCCTGCATCTCGGTGACCTCCGGATAGAGGATCCCAAGCCGGCAGCCACGCAACCCGAGCATCGGATTGAATTCGTGCAATTCCTCGACGCGCGCCAGCAGCTGTTCCTTTTCTTCCAGACCCTCGGTCTCTCCCTTCGCCCGCAGGACGGCGATCTCCACCATGAGCTGTTCCCGTTTGGGCAGGAATTCGTGCAGCGGAGGATCGAGCAGTCGGATCGTGACCGGGTATCCATCCATGACGCGGAAGATCGCTGCGAAATCCTCCCGCTGCATGGGGAGCAAGCGCGCGAGCGCGTCGCGTCGCTCCGCCTCCGTGCGGGCGAGGATCATCGCTTGCATGTGCGGAAGCCGATCCGGCGCGAAGAACATGTGCTCCGTGCGCGCCAGACCGATCCCTTCCGCGCCGAAGGCTCGCGCCAAGCGGGCATCTTCCGGCGTATCGGCGTTGGCGCGGACGCCAAGCCGTTTGACCTCGCGCGCCGTGTCCATCACCCGTTTGAAATATTGATAGACCTTCGATTGCTCCGGCGCCAGCGTTCCATTCAACACGCGCACGATCTCCGATTCGACCTTGGGAACGTCGCCCAGCAAGATCTCGCCCGTCGTCCCATCTATGGAGATAAAGTCGCCCTCGCGAAGGAGGACATCGCCCAGGCGAGCCGTGCCCGCCTCTTCATCAATGATGAGTGCTCCGCAGCCAACGACAGCCGGCTTACCCATCTGGCGCCCGACGACGGCCGCGTGTGAAGTGGCGCCGCCGCGCGCCGTCAGAAAACCTTCGGAGGCTTGCATGCCGGAGATGTCATCGGGCGATGTCTCCATCCGCACGAGCACGACGCGCTCGCCCTGTCGCCGCAATTCGACCGCGCGATGCGCTGTGAAGGCGATGCGTCCGGCTGCGGCTCCGGGCGAAGAAGCTAATCCCCGGCCGATAACGCGAAATTCCTTTCGCTTCACCGGATCGAACGTGGGATGCAGGAGTTGATTCAGCGTCGGCGCTTCGATGAGTCGCAGCGATTCCTCTGGCGTCACCAATCCTTCGTCCACCATGTCGCAGGCAATACGAATGGCCGCCAGCCCCGTGCGTTTAGCGCTTCGCGTCTGCAGCATGAAGAGTTTCCCCTCTTGAACCGTGAACTCGAAGTCTTGCACGTCGCGGTAATGGCGTTCGAGACGCTCGGCGATCTCCTCCAGTTGATGGTAGACGTCGGGGAGGATTTCCCGCAGCTTCTCCAAGGGAAGCGGCGTCCGAATCCCTGCGACGACGTCCTCACCTTGCGCATTCGGTAGGAATTCTCCGAACAGTTCCTTCTCTCCCGTTGCCGGATTGCGCGTGAATCCGACGCCCGAGCCGCTCGTCTCGCCCATATTGCCGAAGACCATCGCCTGGACGTTCACCGCCGTGCCGAGATCGTGCGGGATGTTGTGGATCTGCCGATACGTGATCGCTCGCTCATTATTCCACGAGCGGAAGACGGCATCGCGCGCCTGCCGCAGTTGTTCATGCGGGTCCTCGGGAAAAACGCGCCCCGTTTCTTCCGTGATGAGGCCTTTGAACTCCTGCACCAGCTCCTTGAGATCCTCGGCCGTCAGCTCCGTATCCTGTCGCACACCTCGTGCCCGCTTCTTCGCCTCGAGCACCTCTTCGAACTTCCTTTTCTCGACGCCGAGGACGACGTTGCCGAACATCTGGACGAATCGGCGATAGCAATCGTAAGCGAAACGAGGATTCTGCGTGCGGCGGGCAAGGGCTTGGACGGTCACATCGTTCAAGCCGAGATTCAAGATCGTGTCCATCATCCCCGGCATGCTGAACTTCGCACCGGAGCGTACTGAGACTAAAAGGGGGCGCTCCGGATCCCCCAATCGCTCTCCGCGTATCTCCTCTAGTCGTCGCAACGCGTCCTGAATCTCTTGCTCGATCTCCACCGGCAGGCGGCCCTCATTCTCATAGAAGATGCGACACACTTCGGTCGTGATCGTGAATCCCGGAGGGACCGGCAGTCCCGCGTTAGTCATCTCTGCGAGTCCCGCCCCCTTTCCCCCGAGGAGATCTTTCAACCGGGCCGAACCTTCCGCCTGACCATTCCCGAAGAAATAGACGTATTTTTTCCCCATATTGCCTCCCCCTCCACAAAGATTCTTCTCTGAGTTTCGAGGGCGTGTCCGTCACGCGTGTTCCTTCTCCTCTCTCCGTGCCCTCGAAATTCAAACATTCAATAATAGCTTGGTCTTCAGCTCACGTTCAAGAACATCCTGGAGGAGTCGCGTGAGGAGGCGATGAAGATGGAGAGCTTCCTGCGATATGGGAAGAGACGCCCACTCATTCGGCGGACGTTTGAGCATCTCCGCAAGGAGCGAACGGTAGTGAGCAGAAATCACATGCCCACCGAGAGCCGCGCCGCAGCGCTCGCATCGAGGCGTTCCATCGCGAGCGATCCATACGGGATCCTCGGAGCGAAAAGCCCTTCCGCAAGCAGCGCATGCTTCCAGAGGGGCGAAGAAGCCGCTAAGTTTCAGCATCCACATCTCGACATACACGGCCAGGGGAAGAAGTGGCGCTCCTTGGAGAAAAGCATCCCGCGCCGCCCGAATCAGCCGATAAACGGAAGGGTGGGGTTCCGACGGCGGCTGGAAAGCATCCACAAGCTCCGCCACGTGATAGAGGAAGGCTTCGCCCTCGGGGGTCGCCGCGCGCTCAAACGGCGAGCATAGAAGCTCACACCGTCTCAATACGGCGAGTTCCCGTGCCTCCTTCTCAAAGAAAGAGGCGAAGATCTCCGAGAGAGGCTCCAAGCATGCTCCGAATCGGCTCTTCGGCCGACGCGCGCCGCGAGCGACAGCACGAATCTTCCCGTAAAGGCGAGTGAAGAGAACAACGATCTTATCCGCCTCCGCGAGCGGATAAGTCATCAAGACGAACGCTTCGCTTTCCTTCACGGCCATCGCTGTATCTCGGCGGCACGCCGCGGTGCCGGATCATTCCCGGATTCTCGTTTCGTCGAGTTGACAGCCAGCCCCTTCTCCCATTAAGCTATAGCTCGTGTATGTGGCCAGGTAGCTCAGTCGGTAGAGCAGGGGACTGAAAATCCCTGTGTCGGCGGTTCGATTCCGTCCCTGGCCACCAAAGATCCTCTCGTAAATTCCCCGCGCTCGACGATCGCACAGAAGGGCTTTGGGAGCATTATCGGAGAAGCAAGCTCTTCTATGGAGCGAACCGCGCGGATCTTCTCACTCGATGGGCCACTCATGGGCCGAGATATTCAGGAAGGACGTTCTGCCAGATAGCTTCGAGTTCATGGACTGGGATGCTGATGACCATATTCCCATCAATCGTCACCCTGAAGTGAGATCCCCCGACGCGCCCGAGGACGGCGTAAGGGATGCGAAATTCACCAGCGATGCGTTCCAGTGTCGGCAAATGCTCAGGTTCAAGCGTCACAAGGATGCGCGAGGGCGTTTCGCTGAAAAGTAGCGAAATCGGCGAGCGAACACCTTCGGTCGTCAAAACGAGATCAGCACCGATGGCCTCGCGCCGATGGCTGGAGAAACAGCATTCGACCAGCGCGATGGCCAAGCCTCCATCCGAACAATCGTGCGCGGACTTGATGATTCCCTCAGCGATGGCCCTCAAGCACGCGCGTTGAACGGCGCGTTCCAATTGGAGATCGAGCCTCGGCACGCCTCCCCCGACGAGTCCATGTATCCAGGCTAGGTATTCACTACCGCCCAGATCATCGCCCGTGCGGCCGAGCAGGACGATGAGATCGCCTTCGGTTTTAAACCACGGCGTGATTGGCAACGAGGGACGATTCCTCCGCTCGACGTCCCCGTGATTCGCGGGGAAGTAATTCACGCCTTCAATGAGGCCGAGCATGCCGATGACCGGCGTTGGATAGACGCCGCGTCCTTCGGTCTCGTTATAGAAGCTCACGTTTCCCCCCGTCACGGGCGTCTCGAACACCGCGCACGCCTCGGCCATGCCGTCAATGACCTCGCTGAATGCCCACATGACCTCGGGGCGCTCCGGAGACGCGAAATTCAAGCAATTCGTGCAGGCGATAGGAAGAGCGCCGGTCACGACGAGATTGCGACAAGCTTCGGCAACGGCCAATCGAGCGCCCGCGCGTGGGTTCAGGTGGCAATATCTTCCGTTGCCATCTAGCGTCAGCGCGATCGCTTTGCGCGTCTCCTTGATTCGGAGCACAGCGGCGTCGGCCCCGGGCAGCAGGATCGTGTTCGTCCGCACCATGTGATCGTACTGGCGGTAGACCCATTGCTTCGAAGCGAGGTTCGGCGAGCGGAGCATCTGGCGAAGGACCTCTTCAAGCGGCGCCGGTTCAGCATGAACCCGATCCCATTCCACCTCATCTCCAGTTGCGACTGGCTTCATCGGGCGGTGATAGACGGGAGCTTCTTCAGCCAAAAGACGATTGGGGAGATCGGCGACAAGATGTCCTCGATGGAACACGCGCAATCGGCCATCGTCGGTCACGCGCCCGATCTCGACAGCGTCCAATCCCCATTTCGCGAAGATCTCCTTCACCTCGCGTTCATGGCCGGCACGAACGACGAGTAACATGCGCTCTTGGGATTCCGAAAGGAGAATCTCATAGGCGGACATGCCAGCTTCGCGTTGCGGCACGCGATCGAGATCGAGTTCGATGCCCGTGTGGGCGCGCGCGCCCATTTCGCAACTGGCGCAGGTGAGGCCAGCCGCCCCCATATCTTGAAGACCGACGATGGCGTTGGTGCGCAGGGCTTCCAAACAGGCTTCCAACAGGAGCTTCTCCATAAACGGATCGCCCACTTGGACGGCCGGACGTTGTTCCAGTGCCGATTCTGTGAATTCGGCCGAAGCCATGCGCGCTCCGTGAATGCCATCGCGTCCGGTTTTTGCGCCGACATAGAGGACCGTGTTGCCGGGACCACTGGCGCGCGCGTAGAAGATCTGCTCGCGCCGCGCCAGGCCGACGGCCATGGCGTTCACCAAAGGATTCCGCGCGTAACACTCGGCGAAGAAGACCTCACCGCCGACAGTGGGGACGCCGAAACAGTTCCCGTAATCGGCGATGCCACGTACGACGCCGTCCATGATCGCGCGATTACGAGGATCCGTGAGCGGGCCGAACCGCAGCGAGTCCAAGACGGCGATGGGACGCGCGCCCATCGTGAAGATGTCGCGCAAAATTCCCCCCACTCCCGTCGCCGCCCCTTGATACGGTTCGATGAAGCTCGGGTGATTGTGCGACTCGATCTTGAAGACGATGCACCATCCATCGCCGATGTCCACGACTCCGGCGTTCTCACCCGGTCCTTGGAGGACGCGAGGCCCGGAGGTCGGTAAGCGTCGGAGATGCACCTTCGACGATTTGTACGAACAATGTTCCGACCACATCGCTGCGAGCATCCCCAACTCCACAGGGTTGGGGTCTCGACCCAATCGCTCGACGATCCGTGCGTACTCCTCTGGCGTGAGATCGCTCATATCTTCCGCGCTCTTGGTGATGATCGCTCTAAAGGCGAGATTATAGCGGAAATCTTGACCGAGCCAAAGGCGTGCGCTAATTTTGATCTCCTCGAAAAGGCTCACGATTCCGGAGGACATGCGATGATACAAGCGACGCGTATCCGGCGCGGGATGATCATCATTCACGAAGGCGATCCGTGTCTGGTTCTCGACTTTCGACACGTGACGCCGGGGAATTGGCGCGCGATGGTGCAAACGAAGCTGCGGAATCTGCGGACGGGGATCTCGTTCGAGCATCGCTTCCGCTCGACCGATACGGTGGAGAAGGCCGTCTTGGAGGAACAAGAGTTCGAGTACCTCTATCAGGATGGGACGAGCTATCACTTCATGAACACAGAGACCTTCGAGCAGATCGCGCTCGATGAGGAGCTTTTGGGGGATGCTGTGAAGTTCCTCATCCCGAATCTGCGCCTGAAGGTCGTGTTCTATCAAGGGAAGCCGATGGGCGTTGAGTTGCCCCCTACCGTGGATCTCCGTGTCGTTGAGACGGAGCCCAGTTTGAAAGGCGCTACCGTAACCGCCGTCAACAAACCGGCGACGCTGGAGACGGGGTTGGTCATTCAAGTTCCTCCCTTTGTCGAACCCGGTGATATCGTCCGCGTGGATACGGCCGAAGGGGTTTATCTCGAACGCGTGAAGTAATCCTCACGTCCGAACGCGAAAGAGGAGGTAGAGGCCGAGGGCCAGCAGGAATCCGTTCGGACTCCACGCGGCCACTCGGGGAGAGAAATACTCGTATCGTCCCAGTTGTTCGAAGAGGCCGAGGGCGAGCCAATACAGCAAACCGATCGCAATCCCAAGACCGATCGCGTGACGAGCGCCCTTCCGACCGAAGGTCGCCCCAAAGGGGAGGCCAAAGAGCGCCATGATGAAGACTGCGGCGGCATTGGCGGATCTCCGTTCCACGGCGATGCGAAGATCCGTGGGATCGAGTCCGCGTTCGGTGAGGATGCGAATTTGCGCGCGTAGTTCTCGGGAGGTCATGGCCTCCGGTTTTCGAGGTGGGAGCGTAAGGAGTTCCGATTCGCCTTCGTCGTCGAGCCAGAGCTGATCGAGGTGTCGCTCGGAGAGAAGGTGAGCGCCCTCGAAGTCCCAAACGGAAACGCGCGACAAGTGCCACGCCGCGCGCGCTTCATCCCACTTGGCGAACTCGGCCTCCAGACGACGACGCACCAGGAAGCGATCGGGGGAGAGATCGAGAATCAAGAGGGTGTTCAAGCGTCGCGCCGCGCGGTCGAGGGAAGCGAAGTGCAAGATGCGTCGAGGCATCTGGGCGCGGCTTCCGGAAACGGCGCGAGTCATCGGAGGGAAACTCGATGCTTCAGACGAAGGTTCGGCGATCGCCTCTCTCCTATTCGGCCAGACGACCATCCAATTCACCATCGTGGGCGAGAGCTCCACAGCCGCAGGAAAGCGCCCTTTTTTGATGTAGAAGCGCAGCAGCTCCTGCCGCGCGTTGGCCCGTGGCACGACATGCTCCTGCCAAATGGCGACAGCGCCCGCCAAAAGCGCGCTCGCGACGAGGATGGGAATCGCCGTGCGGGGAATCGAGATCCCAGCCGCCCGCAAAGCCGTGAGTTCCCCCGATTGGCTCAGGATGCTCATGCTCACCAATGCGGCCATCAGCGCAGAGGGAGGAGCGAGATAACTGAGCACCGAGGGTGTGAGGGCGACGAGATATTCGGCCACGAAGCGGGCCGGGATCTGATTCGTGAGGATGTCCGACGATAGTTCGAAGACCGTGAAGATGATGAAGAGCGTCCAGAGGCCAACGAGGGTCGTCAGGTAAAGGCTGAGGAATCGGAGGGCGATGTATCGGTCGCCGATCGGAAGGCGCAGAGGAAGCTCGGTCACCGATCCGAGATGCGTTGGAAATGGGAGAATTTTTGCGCGTGGGCGGAAGAGGCGAGACAAGCGATGGAGCATCTTCTGTTCGACCTGCTGCGCGCGCGCTCGCAGCGCATCCCATGTCAGAGCGATCTGAGCGCGAAGCGGGGGAGAAGCCGTCGAGGTCAACCGAAGCCGCTCAGCTATTCGCTCGATCGTTCGAGTTAGGGAGAAGCGCTCCGATAATCGGAGAGCGCTATAGCTCGCCATGGCGATGTTCCCTAGCCATAAGGCGACGAAAGGCGGAAGGCGTCCGGCGCGAGCCAGATTCTCTCCACCGAGCAGCAAGAGGTAATAGATGGCCGCCAACAAGAGGCTGAGCCAGAAGCCATAGCTGCGTCCCCCTCGCCGTCGGGTCGTCGCTAAGGCAACACCCACCGCGACGAGGACGAGGGGGGAAGCGCTCACGGCCACGCGCTTATGAAATTCCGTGAGGGCTCGCCGGCCGAGGAGCGGATCGTGCCGTGCAGCCCACAACTCGGGAAGCGTCATCTCTTGGATTTTGCTCCGCACCGGGACCGTACCCGTTTCCAATTCCGTGCGAAGTTGCTCGGCCTCTCGCGATTGAGCATCAAAGCGAATCGTCGTGCGCTCGAAAGCTTCCACTTCGTAGCGGGAGCCATTGTCAGTGCGAAGACGTCGGTGAACGATACCATCGTACAAACTCAGGCGCGAATCCTCAGGCGTCTTCCCGAGCTCCAAGCGACCGCGGGAAGCCGTGATGAGCGTAGGACCAATGGCCGAATTCGGATCGGTGCGCTGTCCTTCGAGAGCGAGGAAGAGATAACGCCACAGATCTGCTTGCCGATCCACCTCGCCGATGTAGAGGATCATGCCCGCGAACCGATCATCAAAAGTGCGGGGTTTCACCTGAAGGCGAATCCCTTGCAGGATCAACTCTGCTCGGATCTCCTTCACGCGGCGTATTGCGTGCGGCATATCGAAAGCCGCCAGATAGAAAGTCACGGCGCTTGTCGGAAGAGCCAAAAGGAGCAACGGAGCGAGGAGATGTCGTCGGCCGATCCCACTCGTGAATAGGACCGCCAGTTCATGATCGCCATGTAGACGGCTGAGCCCGGTCATCACGGCGACAAGCAGTGAGAGTGGAAGCGTGAGTACGAGGATGCGCGGAATGAGAGAGGCGAGCAGCGTCCGCACGAGCATCGGAGGAACGTCGCGCTTCACGAAGAGTTCGGCGAACTGGGCCATTTGACTAGCGAGCACCAGGACCGTGAGGACGAGGAGAGCGAGGACGAAGTAGGGGGTGATCTCGACCAAGAGGTACCGCTCGATTCGCCGCGTCATAGGCGCAAGGCCTGAGGCGCATTCGCCGGGTGAACGCTGCCGGTCGTGCAGAAGCGTTCGCTCAAAATCAGCGCGCGACGGTTTCCCTTCCATCGCACGAGGGCGAGCGCCGTGGTCACCTTTTCGAATCGGAAGGCGTCATGCTCCAGTGGGTTGATGCGGATCGCCGGACGCATCGGAAGGACGGCCAGGAAGGAGTACTCGCGAATGAAGGAGGGAAGGGGATCGGTGGACGAGAACGCGAAAGCATGCACATAGGGGAGGGGGGAGAGCGACGAACCGCCAGGCGGAGTGGCATCGGCGAGGTCCAGCCCCGTCTCCTCTCGAACTTCCCGAAGGGCGGCTTCCACAGGCGATTCACCGAATTCGATCAATCCCGTGACGGGTTGCCAAAATCCACCATCGCGCTCAGTGCGTTTCAGAAGAAGATACTCTCCCTCCAGCGTGCGCAGGAGCACTTGGACGGATTCCATCTCGATGGGGCGCTCGATGAGATGACAGTCGAAGACCTCTTGGAAATGGACAAGTAAGCGCTCCTGCACGTGCTCCATCGAGACCGAAGCTCCGAGGAGTTTCGCCATCGAGGTCATTTGCACGTCCGGGAGTCCACACGGGACGATGAGGTCGAAGAATCGAAGATCCGTATTGACGTTGAGGGCCAGCCCATGCGTCGTGACCCAATGGGAGAGATGAACGCCAATGGAAGCGATCTTCTGGCGCCCTACCCAAACCCCCGTCTGTCCGAAAATTCGCTCCGCCGTGATTCCGAAATCATCGAGGGTACGGATAATGACCTCTTCCAAATCGCGCAAGTATCGGTGGACGTCGCGGCGGCGCCCAACGAGCTTCAGGATCGGATAAACGACCAGTTGTCCCGGGCCGTGATAGGTGACAGCTCCTCCGCGATCCGTCTCATATTGCTCCACATCGTAGTGCGCGAGCACCTCGGGAGAGACGCGGAAATGATCGTTCATGTTCCCGCCCAAATGGCGCGTCCTTCGCCCGATGGTCACCACATGGGGATGTTCGAGCAGCAGTAGCTGATCCGGGATGAGGTCGGCCTTCCGGGCCGTCGCCAACAGAGATTGCGCTTCGAGGCCGTCTTCGTACTCGACCAGTCCCAGTCGTCGAACGTGACATGTGCGCGCGTCGGCGAGAGGCATCTGGTCATCTGGTCGGTCGCGGACCGCCATGGGCCTCAAGCTCCCGTCAGCTCGAACGATTCGAGCGTTCGTTTGATGTGCGCCATGAATTGATCGGCGACAGCCCCATCAATGAGCCGATGGTCGAAGGAGAGGGAGAAATATGCCATCGCGCGAATCGCAATGGCGTCATCCTCCACGACGACGGGGCGCTTAGCGATGCGCCCGACCCCGAGAATGGCGACCTGGGGCTGATTGATCACCGGAGTTCCGAAAAGCGAGCCGAAGACGCCCGGATTCGTGATGGTGAACGTCCCTCCCTGGACCTCCTCCGGTTTGAGCTGCTTGTTCCGCGCGCGCGTAGCCAGATCGTGAATCGCTTTGGCCAATCCAACGAGACTGAGCGCATCCGCGTTTTTAATGACGGGGACGATGAGGCCCCACTCCAAGGCGACGGCGATGCCGATGTTGATGTCCTTCTTGTAGACGATCTTGTCGTCGGCGATCGAAGCGTTCAGAATCGGGAAGGCTTTGAGCGCGCTCACGCAAGCCTGGACGATGAACGGTAAATACGTGAGTTTGACGCCATGGCGCTGTTCGAAATCCGGTTGTAGCTGATCTCGCAATCGGCTGACGCGCGTCATGTCGATCTCGAAGAACGTCGTCACATGGGGAGCGACGCGTTTGCTGTAGACCATGTGTTCGGCGATCTTCTTGCGCATGACGCTCATCGGGACGATCTCGACGCGCTCTCCGGGGAGATAGGGAGGATAGAGCGGCGTCTCCAATTCCGGGGCCTCGATCGGCTGCGGACGCGCCTCTGACGGCCGAGCAGCGCGCTCCTCCAGGTATCGCAGGACGTCGCGCTTGGTGACGCGTCCGCCGCGGCCCGTCCCCTCGATCTGCGTGAGATCAATACCGTACTCTTGGGCCAGCTTCTCCACGACCGGCGATGAACGCACAGCCTTTCGCTCAAGGCGCTCGGCCGGGATGGTGATACGGATTTCTTGCTTTTGCTTCTCCCACGGATGAGGGGGAATGATGATCTCGCGCATGGATGGCTCTTCGGCAGCGGAAGGGGCGACGCGCGCCGGTTCGGGCGTCGGTTCTCTCCGCGGTGTCGCTTCTGCCACCGGAGTCGCACGTTCGCTCACCTCGCGCGGCGGAGCCTCGACGGCTTCCTTATCCGTCTCGATATAAGCGACGACAGTTTGAATGGGGACGGTCTCCCCTTCATGGACGAGCACCTCGGCCAAAACTCCTTCGGCCGGTGAAGGGATCTCCGCATCCACTTTATCCGTGGAGATCTCAAAGAGCGGTTCATCACGACGGACGTGCTCACCTGGCTTCTTGAGCCATTTGGTGACTGTTCCCTCGGCGATGCTCTCACCCATTTGAGGCATGATGACTTCGACTTTCATGCCACACCTCCTTTGGAGCGCGCGAACGCGCTCCTCGGCCTTCCTCCTTGATCAATAGTTGGCGACCCATCGGATGGCTTGAACGATCTCCTCCACTTGAGGGAGGAAGAATTCCTCCAACGGGGGACTGAACGGGATTGGCGTGTCCGGAGCCGTGACGCGAACGACGGGCGCTTCAAGATACTCGAAGATGCGCTCGTTAATGCGCATGGCGAGCTCTCCGGCGATCCCTCCCGTGCGCGTGTCTTCGTGAACGATGACGGCACGACCCGTTTTGGCCACTGAGCTGAGGATCGTCTCGTCATCGAGGGGGAGGAGCGTCCGCAAATCCACGACCTCGACTTCAATGCCCTCCTGCGCGACAAGCTCCGCCGCTTCGAGCGACTTGTGGAGCATCCATCCGTAGGTCAGAATGGTGACATCCCGACCAGGGCGCTTGATGTCCGCCTTCCCGATGGGAACGATGTAGTCCCCCTCGGGCACTTCCCCTCGGATGCGGCGGTAGAGATACTTGTGCTCGAAATAGAGCACGGGGTCCTCATCCCGGATGGCGGCCTTGATGAGGCCCTTGGCATCGTATGGCGTAGCGGGCTCCACGATCTTCAGCCCAGGCGTGTGGAAGAAATACGCCTCGACGTTCTGCGAATGAAAGGGGCCACCGTGCACGCCGCCGCCACAAGGGCCGCGCACGACGATGGGGACGCCCGCCCCCCAGCGATATCGGCACTTCGCGGCAAAATTCGTCAATTGGTCGAAAGCGATAGAGATGAAATCAATGAATTGCATCTCAGCGACTGGGCGCAATCCCACCAGCGCCGCTCCGATGGCCGCGCCCACGATGGCCGCTTCCGAGATCGGCGTATCAATGACGCGCTCTTCGCCGAAGCGCTCGAGGAAACCCTCGGTGACCTTGAAGGCGCCGCCGTAGACGCCGATGTCTTCACCGAGCAGGAAGACACGCTCATCGCGCTCCATTTCTTCCCAGAGTCCCTGGCGAATAGCCTCCAAATAAGTCAACACGGGCATAGGTGACGGTGCCTCCTCAAGATCGCGTCTTCGCCGCGTGCTCACGCGGTCGAGGAGCCCCTTCCAGAACGGAAGGGGCTTCGGCATACACATCTTCTAAGGCGATCCGCGGGTCGGGCATTGGCGATTGCTCCGCATATTGAAGATCGGCCTCGATCTCCTCCTCGATGCGACGAGTGATCGCTTCGAAATCGGTCTCGTCGGCCATGCCATGCTCTTTCAGATAGGTCTCCAAGCGCAGGATCGGATCGCGCTTCTGCCAATATTCGAGCAGCTCGCGAGGAACATACCACGCGTCGTCGTGTTCGGCGTGTCCGCGCATGCGAAAGGTCTTGACCTCGAGCAAGGTCGGCCCCAGGCCCTCGCGCGCTCGTTGGATAGCGCGGCGCGTGGCCTGATACACGGCGATGACATCGTTGCCGTCCACTGTCTCGCCGAAGATCCCGTATCCGATCGCGCGATCGGCGATGTTCTCGATGGCCATTTGCTTATGCTTGGGCGTCGAGTAGGCATACCCATTATCTTCGGCAATGACGATCAGAGGAAGCTTTAAGACGGCAGCGAAGTTCAATCCTTCGTGGAACGCCCCTGTGCTCGTTCCGCCGTCGCCGATATAGGTGAGAGCAACCGAACGCTTTCGTTGCATCTTCGAAGCCAGCGCGATGCCAGCCATTACCGGGATGAGATCGCCGAGGTGGCTGATCGGAGGGATGATGCCGCGCTCTACGCTCCCAAAGTGAACGATGTTATCCTTGCCGCGTGTTGGACTCGTTCCTTTGCCCATGTACTGAGTGAAAATCTCCCAAGGGCGGACGCCGCGCACAAAGAGCGCGCCCAGATTCCGGATCATCACCGCCAAGAAATCTCCCTCTTCGAGGGCATAGGCGCTGGCGACGGACTCGCCCTCTTGTCCGAGACTGCGATAGAGCCCTCCCACGATCTTCCCCTGTCGGTAGAGGCGTTGCAGGCGTTCCTCCACCATCCGGGTCAGTTTCATGTAGTAGTACATGTCCAGGAGTTGTTCGCGGGTCAGCGTCGCTTCCATACGTGGCCCTCTCCGTGTGAAAGAAAAACGAGGTTGAAGAGCGGGTCGAAAGACCGCGCTCCGCAGGCCCAGCTTCCCCTGCTTCGCTCATAAAGGCGTGGCGTCATGCCGTCCTCGCGAAGTCGCCTATTACTATAGCGGAGGCGGCAAAGCAGCGACAAGCCGCCCGTTCTCGTTTGAGGAAGCGAACGTCCTCTTGAATTTCCGCGCGGGCGGGCTATACTTAAGATGAAAAATCAGCGTGGGAGGAATGGACGTGCTCACAAAGCTCAAGGAACGGCTTGAGGCCGAACTGCGTGCTTTGGAGAATGAGTTGAAATTCGAACTGCCCAAGGAGTTACAGAGGGCTCTGGCACATGGCGACTTGCGGGAGAATGCGGAGTATCAGGCGGCCCTTCAGCGTCAGGAATTCGTGCGCGCGCGCATCGCGCAGATTCGCAAGCAACTCTCCGATCTCTCGATGCTCAACGTGAGCGCGCTTCCTCGGGATCGGGTGGCCTACGGTTCGACGGTCACGCTCTTGGATCTGGACACGGGTGAGGAGGTGACCTATCGGCTAGCGCTCGGCGATGAGGTGGATCCCGAGCGCGGGGTCATCTCCGTCTCTTCTCCCATTGGTTCGAGCCTCTTAGGGAAACGAGAGGGCGATGAGGTGATCGTTCACACGCCGGCGCGCAAACGCCGGTTTGAGATCATCAAACTCATCACCCTGCCGCAAGAACTGGAAGGGGGAGAAGCCTCCTGAGGCGCGATCCTGCGCGACCGTCGGAAGGTCCTTCACGGCGTCAGATATATCTCCTATATCTCCGCCCCCGACGTCCGAAATTCTTCAGCCTTCTCCCGCAATCCGGCGGCTCGCGCCTCTTCGAGGGAGAGCCCCTTCCGCGCCGCATACTCGCGCAGTTCTTCCGTAATGCGCATGGAGCAAAATTGCGGACCGCACATCGAGCAGAAATGGGCCAGCTTGGCTCCTTCCGCCGGAAGCGTCTCATCGTGATAAGCGCGTGCCGTCTCTGGATCAAGGGAGAGATTGAATTGATCCTCCCAACGGAATTCAAACCGCGCTTTGGATAGGACGTCGTCCCGCAATTGGGCACCGGGATGCCCTCGTGCCAGATCAGCCGCGTGGGCAGCGATGCGATAGGCGATCACCCCATCTTTGACATCCTGCTTGTTCGGCAATCCCAAATGCTCCTTCGGCGTGACGTAGCAGAGCATGGAAGCCCCGTACCAGCCGATGAGCGCTGCGCCAATGGCACTCGTGATGTGATCGTAGCCAGGCGCGATGTCAGTCACCAACGGCCCCAACGTATAGAATGGCGCTTCCTGACAAAGGGCGCTCTCCTTCTCCACGTTCTCCCGAATCAGCTGCATAGGAATGTGACCCGGCCCTTCGATCATGACCTGGCAATCCATCTCCCAGGCAATGCGCGTCAGCTCGCCTAAGGTCTCCAGCTCAGCCATCTGCGCCTCATCGTTAGCATCGGCGATGGAACCCGGACGCAGGCCGTCACCTAGGGAGAACGCCACGTCATAAGCGGCCATAATCTCGCAGATCTCCCGAAAATGCGTGTACAAGAAGTTCTCCTGATGGTGGGCCAAACACCACTTAGCGATGATGGACCCTCCGCGGGAGACGATCCCCGTCACTCGATTCATTGCGAGGGGAATGTGGTGGAGCCGGACGCCCGCGTGGATGGTGAAGTAGTCCACGCCCTGTTCGGCTTGCTCGATGAGCGTATCGCGGAAAATCTCCCAGGTCAGCTCTTCGGGCTTCCCTCCGACTTTCTCCAAGGCCTCGTAAATGGGGACCGTCCCAATGGGGACGGGCGAGTTCCGAATGATCCATTCCCGCGTCTCGTAGATATTCCTCCCTGTTGAGAGGTCCATGACCGTATCCGCTCCCCACCGGATCGCCCAGAGCATCTTCTCAATCTCCTCCTCGATGGAGGAAGCGACGATCGAGGTCCCGATGTTGGCATTGATCTTCACCAGGAAGTTGCGGCCGATGATCATCGGTTCCAATTCGGGATGGTTGATATTGGCAGGAATGATGGCGCGACCCCGAGCGACTTCCTGTCGGACGAATTCCGGAGTGATCTCACTGGGGATGGAGGAACCGAAGGTTTCTCCTCGATGGGGGAGACGGGCTCGGGGATAGCCTCGAGCGATCTCCCACAGGATGTTCTCGCGCAGCGCGACGAATTCCATCTCGGGCGTGATGATGCCTCGGCGGGCATAGTACATTTGAGTGACGCGATGGCCGGGCCGAGCCCGCAAGCGCGGGCGCTGCGAGGAGAGCGGCAGTCGGTCCAAGCATGCCTTCCGGCGCTCGGAGTTCGCGACGACTTCCACATCGCCGCGCTCTTGAATCCACGCCCAGCGAATCGGGGGCAGGCCTTCGCGCACGCTCACTTCGACCAGTGGATCCGTATACGGACCCGTGGTGTCATAGAGGTAGATCGGAGGATTCTCCTGCCGGGTGCCATCTCGACCAATGGTCGGTGTGAGTCGGACCTCGCGCACGGGAACGCGAATATCGGGGCGCGTCCCTTGGATGTACACCTTCCGCGAGGCCGGAAAAGGTGGGATCCGCAACGACACCCCAGTGACCTCCAAGGATTTTGACGCGTTCTTCATGTTCAATGCCTCCAGTTTCGGACTTCGAAAAGGGAAAGTGTATCGAGAGGGCTACCTCGATGCAAGGCGAGCATCCATGTGCGCTTTTTGACGCAGCGGATGCGGGAAATCTCGCTCCGGAGGAGCCGCGCGTCTTTCCCGTATTCACGCGAAGTCCTTGCTCCTACGTAGCTTATTCGCGATCCGAGAGCGCACCGCTTCGGCCCGAAATTTGCTTTCAAGAAATGTGTCAAGGAGTCTTTTTGCCCAAGATATGGAGTGGGAGGAGGCCTATGGCAAGAAGCGTCGTGCGAGAGAGGGCTTGGAGAACCTACTGCGGGGCGCCAGTGGCTCCGCTGCCGAAGGGATTACCGAAGCTCGTCGAGTCTCTCTGTCCGGAGTGTTGTCGCGTCATCCCTGCACGCATCTTCGAGCACGAGGGACGGGTGATGATGGAGAAACGATGCTCGGAGCACGGCGAGTTTCGCGACATCGTTTGGTCTGATGTTCGCCTTTATCTGAAGGCCGAGGAGTGGGCATTTGAGGGGGGGCGAGGCGTCTCCAACCCAGCCGTGCCGGATGCCGTGCTTTGCCCACAGGATTGTGGTCTCTGTCAGATGCATTTGAGCCATACGGGCTTGGCCAACATTGACCTGACGAACCGTTGCAACTTGACCTGTCCCGTCTGCTTCGCCAACGCGAACGTGGCGGGCTACGTCTACGAGCCCTCGCTGGAGCAGGTCTATCGGATGCTGCGGCAACTGCGCGAGATGCGCCCGGTTGCGGCCCGTGTCATTCAATTCTCGGGCGGGGAGCCTACGATTTATCCCCATTTCATTGAGGCCGTGCGGATGGCGCGAGATCTGGGGTTCTCGCACATTCAGGTCGCCACAAACGGCCTCCGATTCGCTACCGAGCCTGGCTTCGCTGAGAGATGTGCCGAGGCCGGATTACATACACTTTATCTCCAGTTCGACGGCGTGAGTGACGAGGTCTATCGCAAGACGCGCGGGCAGCCGCTCTGGGAGCTGAAACAGCGAGCCATCGAAGCCGCCCGTCGGGCGGGATTGAAGATCGTCTTCGTCCCGACGATCGCGCGCGGGGTAAACGATCATGAGGTCGGTCGCATCTTGCACTTCGCCATCGAGAATATTGATGTCGCGTCGGGCATCACGTATCAGCCGGTGACGTTCACCGGGCGAATTGCGCAAAAGAAACGGGAGCAAATGCGGTATACGCTCACCGACTTGGTGAAAGACTTGGCCGAACAAACCGGAATCGTGGACACCTATCATGATTGGTATCCCACACCATGCACCGTCTCATTCTCGCAGTTCTTGAGCGCCCTGCAAGGAGAGGAGACGATCGCCCTGAGCTGTCATCCGCATTGTTCGCTGGCGACGTATCTCTTTGTGGACGCGCGGACGAAGACGGCGATCCCCGTCACGCGCTTCGTGGATGTGGAGGGAATGCTGCGAGCGTTTCGTGAGTGGGCACCACGGATCCGTCAGCTCCCTTCCAAGAAGCTGCGGGCAATGACAGCGTATGTCGTCCTG
Organism: Blastocatellia bacterium; assembly: GCA_025055075.1. Lineage (NCBI taxonomy): Bacteria > Pseudomonadati > Acidobacteriota > Blastocatellia > Blastocatellia bacterium. The sequence continues at coordinate 26,475 of JANWYV010000020.1, read as the reverse complement.
CAGCGATTCTTCCGTCCGGAGGCGGCACCACCAGGATTGACCTATGTGAAGTTCCTCCGAACCCTCGAAGGACTTGTGGATAAGCGCATCGGGCGCGGAAAGAATGAACAGCAGCTCACCTATCGAACGCTCATGGTCGCTGGGATGCATTTCATGGATGCCTACAACTACCAACTCGATCGCGTCATGCGTTGCGTCATCCATTATTCGGCTCCCGATGGGCGCATCTATCCCTTCTGCACGTATAACTCTGGGATCACATTCCGCGAGAAGATCGAGCAGAGCTTCTCGATCCCGTTGGAGGCATATCTCGCCGGGAAGGAACCGATGGTGACGAGGACCGTCCTGAAGGTGTGAGGCTTGCTTCCAACCTTCGCGCTCGGGCAGAATATGGCTCTATCTTCGAGCGGAGGGGGAGGATATGGAGCTGAAGGTCGTCCCTTTGGAAATCCCATCCGGATGCAACATCATCGTCGGGCATGCGCATTTCATTAAGACCGTCGAAGATCTGTACGAGATCATGGCGACCAGCTCGCCGCACATCAGGTTCGGCGTGGCATTCTGTGAGGCTTCTGGACCATGCCTGATCCGGTTCGAAGGCAATGACGCCGAACTCACGGAGGCAGCGGTCCGAAACGCGCGCCAATTGAGCGCTGGGCATACGTTCGTGATCGTATTGCGGGAAGGGTATCCGATCAATGTCCTCAATGCGATCAAAGCGTGTCAGGAAGTATGCACGATTCACTGCGCGACGGCTAATCCCACCCAGATCATTCTCGTGGAGACCGAGCAAGGGCGAGGAATTCTCGGTGTCATAGATGGGTTCGCCTCCAAGGGGGTTGAGGGGGAGGAAGAGAAGGCGAAGCGGAAGGAGTTGCTGCGAAAAATCGGGTACAAGCTCTCGCAGTCTCATAGCTGATAATTTGGAGAGCTTCTAACTCCCATGGAGCTTCGCGGGGCCGGGTGAAAGAGGAGCCTTAAGCAGCAGCAGGTCTCATCGCCTCGTGAGGCGCCAAAAGAGCCTTCAGGGAACGTTCTCGCCTGCTAGCACGAGAGTGTGGCATGGGGTGATCGTTTTGTGGGGGCTTTGTAGGCGCATTGACGAACAAGAGATGAGACGCTAAAATTTTCTCCCGAAATGGGTGCCGCTATGGTGTAAGTGGTTAACACGCAGGCCTCTCAAGCCTGAGAGTGCGGGTTCAAGCCCCGCTAGCGGCACCAACCCATGCTATCGAGCTCAAATTCCCCGGATAGAAATTTTACGGAGCGCTTCATCAGCTCATGGCCAGCCTCCGGCCAGTTCTTTATGTCCCAAGGCCGTAACACCGTGGTGGTATCAGAAAGGCGGCGCGTGATAGGTTGGGGTGAGAGGGCCAGATCAGAAGGTCATGGGGAATCAACCAGTTCACCAAACATCGGTGGCGTCGCCGGCGGGATTTGAACCCGCGAATCCTGGCTTGAAAGACCAGTGTGTTAGACCTGGCTTCACCACGGCGACGTCAGGATGTATTTTTAGCAAAACTTCACCCTTTTGGCAATCCCCGACCGCGGCGGAGGTATGGTCTTCCTTCTTCGCGAGCGCGACGCACTTATGCGCTCCCGCTCGCGCTCCCGATCACCCTGAGCCTACTGAGCATCCAGGCGACTATACCAAGTCCCATGATGAAGAGCAGGAGAAAGAGGATCAAGGGGCTCCATTCGATCCGAACGGGTTCCGCCGTGACGTCTAGGAATCGGCTGAGCTCCGCGTTTTGCACGATCTGACGGCTGATGGCATTGAGGGCGAGCACGAGGACTTGAGCTAGGGCAGTCACCGCAGCAAGCACCCGCGTCCCTCCCTTTCGCCACTGCCAAAGGATCAAGAGCCAAGGCGCTCCGGGGCTGAGCGCCGTTAATCCCGTGAGCACGCGCAGCGGACTATGGAGCATTTTCTCTTGCAATTCCACAGGCCATGTTCCGAAGACATACCAAGAGCCGGTGATGGCGAATCCGATCACCCCGATCGTGGAAACGATGAAGGCAATGCGTCGAGCGCTGATGCGATAGCTGGCCCCCTCTCGAACGGCGAACCATTCAGCGTCCACGACGATGAAGACCGCCGTCGTCGTCAGGGCCAAGGCGAACATCATGAGCCAACGCGGCCAGAGCGTCGGATCCCCGGTATTCAAGACGGTTCCGAGTGGCGCACCGCTGATGCTGTCACGGAGCCACAGATCAGGCCACGCGCGCAGGTTAGTCATCAAGCTGAAAGCGTTCGAGAAGAAGAAGCCAATGATGAGGAAAAACGCGGCTGTCATCCAGCCGACGCCTTGTCGCCAGCGCGCGATCGTGGCGCTCTCGGTACGCAGTCCAGAGACGTAAATGTATACGCCGTAGTAGGCGAGCGTGAGGAGCACGATGATGCTCACCCAGGGCCAAGCCATCAAGATCGTCGCCGGGTAGAAGACCTTGTAGTAGGCGACTTGGGTGAAGAGTAGGGGAACGATGCCGAAATTGATTCCGAGGGCGATCAAAATCGGCATCGGTCGCATCAAGCGTCGCGAGAGCCGCTGCGCCTCCTCTCCTCCACGCCACTGAAGGAGCATAGCCAGCAGCACTCCCGCGTACCAGATATGCATGGGGATCATGTGGAGCGTAAATCCCAGGACTTTGAACGCGACGAGGAACCAATACGGAGCGGGATATCCCAATGGGCTCGAGGGTCCGATCAAGGTCGTGGGATCCATAAGCCGCCTCCTATTTCTCCTCTCCGAAGTACATCCCAGCCGGGCGCGGCTGGGCGATCCGAATGAGATATTTCGTGAGCAGCTCCGCTTCTTCGGATGTGCCAGCCCAAGGGGGCATGAAGAAATGGGCCTTCTCCGGATGCTTGACGACTGTGCGTACCATGTCCGGCGTCCAACCGCGGATCAACTGCCCGACAGCGGAGAAACCACGTCGTCCTGAGTGACAGTCATTGCAGTGGTAGAGGAAGAGGACTTCGCCAAGCTTCACCTGATCCTCTTCTGGGAGTGTGAGCAATCGCTTAGGATCAATGCGCTCGTCGTTCAAGACTTGAGGATAGTGGTGTCTCACCCACGCCTTCGTCCAAGTTCCTCCTTCGAGATAACCAGTTCGGCGAAGCTCCGGCACCTTCTCCGCGTAAATCTGATTACCCAGAACGACGTTGTAGATGATGTAGGGCTTCCGCACGGCCTCGCGGATGTATTCGCCAGTAGTGATCGCCGTGAGCCCGAAGGTGAAAAAGAGGATGGCGAATCCAGGCGAGAGCCATCCCGGATTTCGATAGGGGCCGAGATAGAACATAAAGAACACGGCGATCGTAACGGCGAAGATGAGCACGACGAGGATGTTCAACGTACTCGCGGCGGCGAGGGCGGCCTTCGCCGATTCCGGGAGGGTGAGATACCATCCGATCCCTCCCAGGATGATCAATAGAGAGCCAAGGAGTGCCGGTCGGGTCGATCGCGCGGCGATCAGATCACGCAGAGCGGGATCCTTCACCTTGAAAGCGGCGTGCAGATAGACGTAGAGCGAGGCGAGCAGGAATGCTCCACCCGTTCGCGCGAGGACTTGCGGGATGAACTGTGGGTTCAGGAAGCCCGTCCAGAACGTGCGCTCCTCCGGCCATCGGCCCGAATGTAACATGAAGGCCGTGATCCCGGTGATCAAGACAAGGCTCATCCACGCCGATCCGGCGTAGATCCATCCTATACGCACATGCGTCTTCGGGTCGAGCCGTCCCCAGAAGTAGTAGAAAATGAACGCCGAGACGATCTCTAGGACGAAGAAGACGTACTCCATCGCCCATCCGAAGACGAAGATGTGGATGAGGGTTTGCGTCGCCAGGGGTGACGCGACGCCAATCGTCCACCAAATGCCGACGCCCGTGATCGCGCCGTAGACGACGGTGATCAGGATGAAGAACCAGGCGTGTTCCTTTAGGTACGCCAGATATTCGCGATGGTTCTGCCGATAGGCGTACTGCGTCTCAACGGCGAGAAAGAGTCCGCCGCCGACGGCGTAGTGGGCGACGAGGACATGGAGGACGGAGATGATGGCGATGAGCATGGGAGCGGTGAGGAAAGGGACATACCACCATGGGTAATGCATCGCTGACCCTCCTTTCTCGTCGCTCTCAGAGGTCCCGCGTCCAATCGGCCCTCCGCGAGCGAACTCCGCTGTGTAATGGTGAGGTTCACATCCCTATATGATCCCGCGACGCCCCAAAGGTTTCAGGATTCCTGCACGCTTTCGCTTCACCTCATTCCGGCAACCGCCAAGCGTAGGAGCTGAGCACGCGGAGATAATTCGCTCTCTCGAAGGCCGCGGGTTCGGCCACGCGTTGTTGGCTCAGGCTCCCCCGCATTTGGTGGAGCGACCCGTATTCGTGCTCCTCCATCCACTGCCGAAGATCGGCCAAAACCGTTCGTAAATATCCGATGCCGTACTTCAAGAGCGCCGATGTCATCATCGCGACATTGGCCCCCGCCATGATGGCCTTCAGGACGTCGTAGACGGTGTGGACGCCTCCAGTGACGGCCAGATCCGCGCGGATGCGCCCGTAGAGGATGGCGACCCAGTGGAGACGCAAAAGCAGTTCGTACGAACGACTAAGGGTCAGTGTCGGAACGACCTCCAGCCGCTCCACGTCGAAATCGGGCTGGTAGAAGCGATTGAAGAGGACGAGCGCGTTCGCTCCCGCTTCATCCAACTGTTGCGCTACGTTCGCGAAAGCGGTGAAAAAGTGGCCGAGCTTGACGGCGACGGGGATAGTGACGCTCGCTTTCACCGCGCGCACCAACTCGATGTATCGGCGCTCGACTTCGGCGCTCGTGAGATTCGGGTTGGTCGGGATGTAGTAGATGTTCAGCTCCAGAGCGTCCGCCCCAGCCTCCTCGATCGCTTTCGCGTAGCGGATCCATCCGCTCGGGGTTACTCCATTGAGGCTTCCGATGATCGGGATGCTCACGGCCGCTTTTGCGCGGCGGATATGTTCGAGATATTCTTCCGGCCCGAGCCTGTAGGACGCCATATCGGGGAAGTAGCTGAGGGCTTCTGCATAGCACTCCGCACCGTGCGAGAGATACCGGTCCAGGAGTTCGCTCTCGATATTGATCTGCTCCTCAAAAAGAGAGTGAAGCACGACGGCGGCCGCCCCCGCTTCCTCCATGCGGCGGATGTTATCCACGCTCTCGCACAACGGGGAGGAGGAGACGACGAGCGGGTTCCGAAGCGTCAGGCCGAGATAGGTCGTCGTGAGATCAGGCATAGCGCACCTCCTTCATCCACTCCTCGACGGGGAGGTTCGCCAGGTGTTCGTAGAGTCGCCAGCGCGCGCGCACGTCCTTCTCAGCTAATTCGAGCAAGGTTCGAGCAGCTTCTGGTCGGCTGTGGACGAGCATCGTATAGCGCGTCTCATTGTAGACATATTGGCGTAAGGGGAGGCTGGGCGCCTTAGAATCGAGGACGAGGGGATTTTTCCCCTCCTTGAGCCGATCGGGATGATAGCGCATCAGGGGCCAATAGCCGGAGAGGACAGCGGCCTTCTGTTGCTCCATGCCGAAGCGCAGATCGTACCCATGAGCGATGCAGTGGCTGTAGGCGATGATGAGCGAGGGCCCTTCGTACGCTTCGGCCTCCAGAAACGCTTTCACCGTATGCGTGTCGTTGGCGCCCATGGCGACGCGGGCGACGTAGACCGTGCCATAGGTCATGGCCATGAGCGCGAGGTCCTTCTTCGGCGTTGGCTTCCCGCCGGCGGCGAATTTCGTTACAGCGCCTCGAGGCGTGGCTTTGGACATCTGTCCGCCGGTGTTCGAATAGACTTCCGTATCGAGCACGAGGATATTGACGTTGTGCCCAGAGGCCAAGACATGATCCAATCCGCCATATCCGATGTCGTAGGCCCATCCATCACCGCCGATGATCCACACACTCTTGCGCACGAGGGCATCGGCGACGCTCAGCAGTTGACGGGCCTCCGGATGGGGGAGCGTGACCAAGTGCTCCTTCAACAGGCGAACCCGCTCGCGCTGGCGCGCAATCCCTTCCTCGGTGGATTGATCAGCTTCCAACAATGCTTCGACCAAGGCTTCGCCGATCTCCGAGGCCAGGCGACGCAGGAGAAGACGCGCATATGCTGCCTGTTGGTCCAAGGCCAAGCGCATCCCAAGACCGAATTCCGCATTATCTTCGAAGAGCGAATTCGACCAGGTCGGTCCGCGCCCCTCGCGATTGAACGTGTAGGGCGTCGTGGGGAGGTTCCCGCCGTAGATCGAAGAACAACCCGTCGCATTCGCGATCAGCAGGCGATCGCCGAAAAGCTGTGTGAGCAATTTGATGTAGGGCGTCTCGCCGCATCCGGCGCAGGCCCCGGAGAACTCAAAGAGCGGCTCTAGAAGCTGGATGTCTTTCACTTGACCGAAATGGAGCTTCTGTCGGTCCACCTCTGGCAAGCGGAGGAAGAATTCCCAATTCGCGCGCTCCGTCTCGCGAAGCGGGGCCTGCGGCTGCATGTTGATCGCTTTATGGCGAGGCTCGCTCTTGCTCTTGGCCGGGCAGACTTCGACGCAGAGGGCGCATCCGGTGCAATCCTCCGGAGCGACCTGCAGCGTGTAGCGCCAGCCCTTGAATTCGATCCATCGTGCCGGTGCCGATTTGAAGGTGGGCGGAGCTTCGGCCAAGAGCGCCGGATCATACACCTTCGCCCGGATGACCGAATGTGGGCAGACGAGCACGCACTTGCCGCACTGGATGCAGAGGTCTTCATCCCACACGGGGACCTCCGTGGCGATGTTTCGCTTCTCCCACCGCGTTGTGCCGCTCGGATATGTGCCGTCCGGTGGAAAGGCGCTCACGGGCAATTCGTCGCCCTCACCAGCGATCATTCGCGCCGTCACGCGACGGACGAATTCTGGCGCCTCCGGAGGCACCGGCGGACGAAGGTCGAAAGCACTCGTCACGCGCCCGGGGACGCGAACCTCGTGGAGATTCTCCAAGGCACGATCAACGGCCGCGAGGTTCTTTTCCACAATCGCCGGGCCACGCTTGCCATAGGTTTGCACGATCGCTTCACGCATGGACGCGAGCGCTTGGTCGAGCGAGAGGGCGCCTTTCAGGTATCCCCCGCGATCGTCTGAACGCGCGGCAGAGTTCGGGTATTCACCGGTCGTGAGCGCGAAGAAGCATGCCTGCATGATCGTATTGATGCGTCCGCCTAAGCCCGCTTCGCGAGCAACCCGATAAGCATCAATGACAAAGAAGCGAAGTCCCTTCTCGATGATCTCGCGTTGGATCGTGCGGGGGAGATGATCCCAGACTTCCTCCGGCCCATACGGGCTGTTGAGCAGGAATGTCGCCCCCGGCTCGGCGACCTTCAGGACGTTGATCCGCTCCAAGAACGGAAATTGATGACAGGCGACGAAGTTGGCCCGCGTGATGAGATATGTCGAGCGAATCGGCCGTGGACCGAAGCGCAAGTGAGAAATGGTCATCGAGCCCGCCTTCTTCGAGTCGTAGACGAAGTAGCCTTGCGCGTAGTAGTCCGTGTGCTCCCCGATGATCTTGATCGAATTCCGGTTGGCGCTCACCGTCCCATCAGCCCCCAGGCCGTAGAAGACGGCGCGCACGGTTTGCGGATCCTCGGTGGAGAAGGTCGGATCATATTCGAGGCTCGTGTGCGTGACATCGTCGTGGATCCCGATGGTGAAGTGATTCTTCGGATGGGCCTTCTTCATCTCGTCGAAGATGCCCTTGATCATGGCTGGAGTGAACTCCTTCGAGGCGAGGCCGTAGCGGCCGCCGAGGATGCGCGGAAGCGCGGCGAAGGGAGCTTGTCCCTCGGCCATTGCTTCGTGCACGGCCGTGACGACGTCCAAGTAGAGCGGCTCGCCGATGCTGCCTGGCTCCTTCGTGCGATCTAAAACAGCCAGAACGCGCACCGTCGAAGGCAAAGCGGCAATGAAGTGCGCGACGGAGAAAGGACGATACAAGCGGACCTTTACGAGGCCCACGGCTTCGCCACGCGCGAGCAAGTGTTCGACCGTCTCGTGTGCGGCCTCCGCGCCCGAACCCATCAGCACGAGCACTCGATCAGCGTCAGGAGCACCGACGTAGTCGAAGAGGTGATAGTGCCGTCCGACCACACGAGCGAACTTCTCCATCACGTTCTGGACGATCGTCGGACAGGCGCGGTAGAAGGGGTTCACAGCCTCGCGGCTCTGAAAATATACGTCCGGATTCTGCGCCGTCCCGCGAATACAGGGACGATCCGGCGAGAGGGCGCGCTCGCGGTGCGCGCGCACCAGCTCGTCGTCAATCATCGCCCGAAGATCATCGGGCGTGAGCATCTCCACCTTCATCACTTCGTGAGAGGTGCGAAAGCCATCGAAGAAATGAAGGAAAGGAATGCGCGCCTCCAACGTCGCCGCCTGCGCGATGAGCGTCATGTCCATGGCCTCTTGCACGGAGCCGGAGGCCAAGAGCGCGAATCCGGTCGCGCGCGCGGCCATAACATCACTGTGATCGCCGAAGATCGAGAGAGCGTGTGTAGCTAGCGAACGCGCCGCCACGTGGAAGACCGTCGCCGTCAGTTCCCCAGCGATCTTGTACATGTTGGGGATCATCAGAAGCAGGCCTTGCGCCGAGGTGAAGGTCGTCGTCAAAGCGCCTGCTTGCAAGGCGCCGTGCACGGTGCCGGCCGCTCCTCCTTCGCTCTGCATCTCGATGACAGTGGGCACCGTGCCCCAAAGGTTTGGTCGTCCTTCGGACGCCCATTGGTCGGCCAGCTCGCCCATCGGCGAGGACGGCGTGATGGGATAGATGGCGATGACTTCATTAAGCTGATAAGCGATGGAGGCGACGGCCTCATTGCCGTCGAGCGTCACCAATGGTCGGGATGATGGCCTCATGGCGTTCTTTCTCCTTCAGATGGCGAAGATTCAGAAGCATGTGTGGGAGACGCTGCAGGTTCTTCGGGAACACGCGGCATCTCCCCGAAGTGGAAGAGAGGAGGCAGCAACCGACGCTCGCGCGCGGCGCGGGCTAATTCCTCGCGGAATTTCGGATGAGCGATACGGATGAGCGCTTGGGCGCGTTCCCGCAGGTTCTTCCCGTGCAGGTCCGCGATCCCGTATTCGGTGACCACATAATGTACGTCCGCGCGCGTGGTCACAACTCCTGCTCCAGGTTTCAAGAGTGGAACGATACGCGAGACCGTCTCCCCGCGCGCTGTCGAAGGCATGGCGATGATCGGCTTTCCGCCGGGGGCGTGCGCGGCGCCGCGCACGAAGTCGAGCTGCCCGCCAAAACCCGAATAAATCTGCGTCCCGATCGAGTCGGAACAGACCTGTCCGGTCAGATCCACCTCGATCGCCGAGTTGATCGCGACCATCTTCTCGTTGCGCGCGATGATGAACGGATCGTTTGTATAATCGCACGGGTGAAACTCAAAGAGCGGATTGTTGTCCAAATACTCGTAGAGGCGTCGGCTCCCGAAAGCGAAGGTGCAAACGACTTTGCCCGGATGGATCGTCTTACGCGCGCCGGTGATGACGCCGGCCTCAATGGCTTCCATGATCCCATCGGAGACCATCTCCGTATGGATGCCCAAATCGCGCTTGCCTCGTAAGGCGACGAGCACGGCGTCCGGAATGCTCCCGATGCCGAGCTGCAGCGTCGCGCCGTCCTCGACCAATTCAGCCACATATTCGCCGATGCGCCGCTCCACTTCGGTGAAGTTCGAACGTGGGAGTTCGGGCAACGGGCAGGAGACTTCGCACAGCCGCGTGATGCGCGAGACGTGCACGAAGCAATCGCCGAGCGTGCGAGGCATTTGGTCGTTGACCTGGGCGAGGATGATGCGCGCGCTCGCGATGGCCGCCATCGTTGCCAGACACTCCACGCCCAAGCTCATGAAGCCGTGCTCGTCCGGGGGCGTCGTCTGAATGAGTGCCACATCCAGAGGCAGACGGCCGCTCTTAAAGAGGCGGGGAATCTCATGAAGGTGAATCGGGACATAGTCAGCACGCCCTTCGTTGACGGCCGCGCGATCTGCCGGCCCGACAAAGAGCGAGTTGTGTCGAAAACGATCCCGCGTCTCCGGACGGGAGAGCGGATCCTCCCCTACCAATAGGACGTGCGTCACTTCGACGCGCTCCAACTCATGAGCGCGTGCCGCCAACGCCTCCAAGAGGACCAGGGGAGTCGCGGCATTCCCGCTCACGAAGAGACGGTCCCCGGACTTCACCAGCGCTACTGCTTCCTCTGCCGTCACGCGCCGCTTTCGGTATTCATCCATCCAGTGCATCATCGGCGTCCTCCACCATGCGTTCCAAGTCGGCTTGCGGAAGGGCCGGAAACGGAAGGGCGTGCGTGAGGTATCCGGCAAATGCGTAGAGGCCGCGCCGCAACGCACTGTTTCGCTTGAGCGCGGACAGAAGCCCACTCTGAACGATCTCCCGCAAGTACGGGAGCACGGCGTTGGTCAACGCGTGTGTGGACGTGCGCGCCACCATAGCCGGCACGTTCGGCGCGCAGAAGTGAGTCACCCCATAGCTCGTGAACAAGAAATCCTCGCTCGGCGTCAACGTCGAAGTCTCCACGCAGCCCCCTTGATCAATGGAGAAATCCATGATCAAGCTCCCCGGACGCATTCGTTGGACCATCTCCTTGGTGACGAGCACAGGGGCACGCTGTCCGGGCACGAGCACAGCTCCGATGAGGACATCGGCGAAGGCCACGAATTTCTCAATATTGCTCGCCGTCGCCAGGGCCGTCACGACTTTCCCCTCGAAGAGCTTGTCCAATTCCATGAGCCGCTTCATATCCTTGTCGAGGATGTAGACGCTGGCTCCGATGCCGAGGAACGACCGCGCGGCGTAATAGCCGAGAGTTCCTCCACCGAGGATCACCACATCTGCTGGAGGAATTCCTGGGATCCCCCCGAGCAAAATCCCACGCCCTCCGAATGTGCTCTCCAGGAGGCGACCGGCGATTTGAACGGCCATCTTCCCCGCGATCTCGCTTGAGGATCTCAAGATCGGGAGGGTACCATCTGGCTCCTGGACGATCTCGAAGCCGATCGCCGTGATTCGCTTCTCCACAAGCGCGCGAAGGAACTCTTTCGGGGCGACGGCCAGATGCAAAAAGGCCATCAACGCCGAGCGCTCCTCGAAGAACTCCCATTCGTCGGAGGTCGGACGTTGCACCTTGAGGATGAGATCAGCTCGCCGAATCGTCTCTTCATTCGAATACACGATGCGCGCGCCGACAGCCCGATATTCCTCGTCAGTGAATCCCGCTCCGAGGCCAGCTCCAGCCGTCACCACGACTTCGGCGCCGAGCGCCGTCAATTCGCGGACTCCGGCTGGCGAGAGGCTCACGCGCTTCTCCTCAACCCCTTTGAGAATCAGTCGCTCCTTAGGAATGCCCACGATCATACGCCCGCTTTCCTCAGAACAGAGACAAGAATATCCGAAAATGGGAGAACGCGGCAAAGGTCGCGGAGATCCCAAAAGCTCAAACCGTGCACCTTTTGTTGGTTCCTTTCCAATAGGGAAAGGTGGGCCTTCTGAACGAGCGGGATATATCGCTTGTTCCAGTGCGCTTGAGCACCGATTAGCTGTCTGCGATCGAACACCATGGAGAGATCGGTCGCGCGCATAGAAAAAGGCCCCTGGTGGCCGGGCCATTTTGTGGTGAGGTCTTTGTGGAAGGCATGCAAGGCGAGGTCGGCCTGCGCCACCAGGCGGCCGATGTCAAAGATCCCAGGATGATGTCCACTTTTGGATTATGCAAGCGGCGTACCAAAGCAGGGAGGGGAAGCCCTCATCCCCCTTCGCCTTGATTTTTCACAACTTGGGGTGTTCGTCTTCGGAGGAAGGCCTCCTGCCAGACGACGCGCTTTGCGCGAAAATCAGCACCGAGTGGGGATTTTCCCCCGCCGCCTTCCTAAGCATTGTGGAGCGGGCACGAATTTGGCTCAGGGCGCTTCCAGAGGAGGAGATTCATTCCCCTTCCGCTTCTTGCTGCAAGCGGTCCAGGTCGAGAAGGACGATCGTGCGGTTCTCAATGGCGAGCAGTCCTTGCTGCTGGAAGCGACGGAGCGTTCGAGAGACCAGCTCGCGTACTGTCCCAATCTGCGCGGCCAATTCGTGATGCGTCACGTCGAGGGCGAATTCCAGGCCACGGGGAGTTCGCTTTCCTTCATGACGGGCCTTTTCCAAGAGCCATCGGGCTAGACGTTGCCCGACTTCCAAGAAAGCGAGGGCTTCGATCAAGCCCACGAGTCGCCGAAACCGTCCAGCGAGTGAGCGGATGATGCCGAAGGCGATCTCCGGATGCTGACGGCAGAGCCGATGAAAATCGCTTTTGGGAATGAGCAGGACCGTCGTATCTTCGACGGCCATGGCGGAAGCCGGGTAGGGACCTTCGTCCAAGACGGCGAGTTCTGCGATCGGGCGCCCTTCGGATTCGATCGTCAGCACCTGCTCGCGCCCTCCAGGCGAAGTCTTGAAAATCTTCACTGCGCCCGAGTGCACCACGAAGAGTCCCGGGCACGGTTCTCCTTCGAGGAAGAGGATCTCACCCTTTTGATACTGCCTCGGCCGACAAGCCTCGGCCAAGGCGCGCAGCATCAGTTCGCTGAGCGTCGAGAAGAAGGTGACCTTGCGCAGCGTGTTCATGCGGGTCGGAATGTCCAATCCCCTCTGCATGGCCGAAGATTATATCATGTCGCGGCCGTGGAAAGCGGCGCACGGCGACCGGGATTCGCGCCGATTCGTCCTCAGGTGGCGAAGGATGGGATCTCCTGATATCCTTCCGAAAGGAAGCTCGACGCCAAGGAGGAACCGTGTACGATACGAACGCCCTCATGATCAGTGCCAAATCGCACTCACTTTCGATCATGGATGACGGTCGGTTCGTCTTCTCTTTCGATCGCGCGGGACGACTGTACGCGGCGTACCGAGACGGGCACACCTTCGTCCGGGGGTTGAGCGGGATCGTCCTGGAGAAGTGGCATGACGAGGGAGCACCTTGGGCTCCCAAGCGCATCCGCGTCCTCACGGAGGAAGAGGCGCGCGCGTTTTTGGCCGAATTGTGGTCGAAGGTGAATGAGATCGTTGTGGCCTTTCGTCGAGGTCGCGTGCGCATCGAAGTCTTTGGGAAGGGGAGGGCGCTCTCGGAGGAGGACCTTGAGTGCTGGCTGGAACGGATCCTCGCGTGGGATATCTATGCCTATGCCCGCGATCGAGAGCGATTTCTCTCCGTTTACAAGCCCGTCAGCATCCTTCCGCCTGATCAGTATCTCGCCCTCGTGCTTCAAGTCACTGAAGGCTGTCACTGGAATAAATGCGCGTTCTGCGATTTCTATCGCGATCGCCGATTTCGGATCAAGACCGATGATGAGGTGCGCCGCCACATCGCAGCCGTGCGGGAATTCCTTGGGGATTCCATCACCCTTCGGCGCTCGCTCTTTCTCGCCGATGCGAACGCCCTCATCATCCCTCAGGAACGACTCGTGCGCCTTCTGGAGATCATTCACGAGGCCTTTTCCTTCGAAGCGAGATCGAACGAGCGGGAGGGAGCACTGGACGGTATCTACTCATTCCTGGACGCCTACAGCGGGATGCGCAAGACCGTCGAGGACTTCGCCGCCCTCAAATCGTGGCATGTCAAACGCCTCTACCTGGGCGTCGAGAGCGGGCATGATGAGCTGCTGCGCTTCGTGAACAAACCGGGCACGGCGCGCGAGGCGCTCGAGGTCGTCTCTCGCATCAAGGCGGCTGGGCTCTCGGTTGGGGTCATCATCCTCATCGGCTTGGGAGGGGACATCTTCTTCGAACCGCACGTCCGAGAGACGATCGCTTTGCTTAATGAGATGCCCCTCGGTCGTGAGGATATCATCTACCTCTCGCCACTCTATGTCCATCCGGGATCGGACTACGAGGAGAAAGCGCGCGCCTTTGGCATTCGCGCGCTCACTCCCCAAGAGCTGAAGCAGCAGATTCGGCGCATCCGTGAGGGGATGCGATTCGCCTCTTCCCTAGAGCGACCGAGAATCAGCCTCTACGATGTACGGGAATTCGTCTATTGAGTCGGTGGGCGCGCGGCGATCTCTTCCGAAAGCTCGCGCACAAGCGCGTGAAAACGCTCTCTCAGGCGCTCCTCATTTCGATTCGCATGAGCGGCGAGATGGATCTTGAGGTCGGACCCTTCTGGTTCCAGGACGGCCCAGACGCGCTCGTGAGCGGAGAAGAAGACGATGGAGAGCGAGAGGGCGAGCAAGGCGAAGCCCACGTAGATGGCGCCGACGCCGGGGTCGTATTGTACGTGAAGGATGTGCTCGAAGCTCACCTTGTCGAAATCCTTGAGGACGAAGCGATATCCTGAAGGGTATCCTTCCCATACCGTCCCGCGCGTCGTCTCCCATCGTCCGGGCGTTTCAGGAAAGACCCAGAACACATGCCGCTCCCCTGAAGCCAAGGTGACCTCAAGCTCCGCCGCTGGATTCTCATAGCCATCTGATCCCGAGGCGGAAGATCCTCGAAAATCGCCAGCGAAGCGAAGGAAGCGAACCTCGCCGAGCTCGGGTACAGTTACAGCTTGGTTCTTCGCGAGAGAGAAGGTGCGCTCCGGTCCCATCTCGGAGCGAATCACGAGCGTGATACGGCTGGCATCGCCCGGACGTCCCGTCCCTGATTGAAAGAAGCGGTACCCGCGATAATCGAATGGCTTATTCACGGCGATGGTCGCCCTTCGCTCATTGCCCGCCTCTTCGATTACGATGTCCGTGTACCAGTTGATGACATTCTGCGGCACGAGCGGACCGCGCGGGTTTTTCAATGCCACGCGCAATGATTCGCATCGGACGGTGAAGGGCAATGGCATCTGGCGTTCCGGGATGCCGCGCCAGCGCGAACCTGGTAGAGTCAGCGATTGGGTTCGCGTGCCCGGCGAGAGGATCATCGTCCCTTCATATCCCCATCGCGCACCGACGAAAGCCGCCCCGAGGATCACAAGGAGCGAACCATGCACGAGGAAGAAGTTCCATCGGCTCCACACCCCCCGCTCGCCGAAGACGGTTGGAAACGGCGTATTCACCGTCTGGCGCGGTCGCCATCCGAACCGGGCGAAGAGATGAGTGAGCCGATCTACAACGTCCGCCGAATGGCGAGCGACCAAGAGCATCTCGTAAAACGGTTGCGACTGGGCGAAGAGCGGGGTGGCCGAGACCTTAGGCTCGCGCAGATATTGAAGCGTCATCGGAAGGCGATCAATCGAGCACAACACGAGGTTCAGGGCGAAGAGAAAGACCGCCGCCGTGAACCACCAGGAATGGTACACATCGAAGAGCCCTAGGTGATCATAGAGGGCGCGTTCAGCCGGCGTCAGTCGTGCGTAGAATCGGTCGAATTCTTCCATATTGTGCTGTGGGATGAGGGTGCCAACGATCGCCGCCACAATGAGAATCAGCATGAGGGCGATTCCCACCTGCAGTGAGCTGAGCCAACGGAGGAACCGATCCACAGTTCCCAGCGCCGACACTGCCGCTGGGCTCGCCGACGGCTCTTGCGGGCTCGCGCCTTCTTGTTCGATCGGTTCGCGCCTTGATTCGTTCATCATTGTTCCTCCGAAGGATCAGAACAGTCTCGACCCTTCGCTCAAGGGAGTCCCTGCTTGTTTGCCCCTTCTCCCACATCGAAGGGGGAATCAAGCCACAACCGCTCGTGCGCGCAGGCGAGCGCTAGGCGGTCGACCACAGAAGGAAGAAGCTGCTTCTGGATCATCCGTTCTTGCTCCGGAGCCAGTCCACGCAGCCATCGGCGATGGCGCTGAAACTGCTCCTCCGCGATCTCCGCCAGCCACTTCCGGAGGTCTTCGATCACTTGGCTCGTTCGTCGCATCGTTTCCTCACCTCCGCCTTCACAGTTTCCTCCAGCTCTCATGGCTCTTGCAAATTGTATGCCGAAGCCTCTCTCCTCTTCGCGAGATCTCCTGCAGAACGCGCTTTGCCACGACTTTCAAAGAAGATGCCGATCTGCGCGCTTCTTCACGGGAAGGCCAAGGAACGAGCATCTTCGCTCCACAAGGTGGGGTAAAACACCCAATGTGAGGGAAACGACGAGACGCATCATGTCATCGCGAGGGGCACTACATCGAGAAGAGAAAGTGGCGGGGCGGACGGGACTTGAACCCGCGACCTCCGACGTGACAGGCCGGCGTTCTAAACCATGCTGAACTACCGCCCCACCGATTCAAAGACCGCACCTTCGAGCTCGGGGGCCTTCCGTCCCGCCTCGCGTGGTGGGCGGTACCGGACTCGAACCAGTGACCCCCTGCTTGTAAGGCAGGCGCTCTACCGCTGAGCTAACCGCCCGCTCACCGAAATGCACATAGTAAAAGGCGCACGCGGCATTTGTCAAGGAGGTCGCTTGGGAAAGTGGTTCGCATCTCCGTTCGATGTCGCGTGAGCAGCGCCGGTGAAGCAGGGACGACATGAGGGCGGCCGAGCGAGATCGCCGAAATCACCTCATTCGCTCCACTCGAAAGGCGAACCTCCAACGAATCGAAATCACCTAAGCTTCCACTACGGGCGCCCTCAACGGAGACGACCGATGTCGGACGTCCGTCCTTCCAAGCAAAGAGGCGAGGAGGGCTCGCGACTTCGCGAACCGACGATCTTTTCACATGGTTCGAGCTTCGCCCGGAAGAGCCCGAGATCGGGCGAGCTTGTATTTCTTGATCTTGTATCGAATCGCATCGCGCGAGATGCCGAGCAGATCGGCGGCGCGCGTCTGATTCCAGCCAGTTGCTTCCAAGGCATGGCGGATCATATCTCGTTCGACTTCTTCCAATGTGAGCTTGCCCACGAGATTCGCCAAGAGCGCGGAGGGATTTTCGTCCTTGCGCGTGAAACCGACCGCGTAAGCGGATGGGCGCAGGATTCGTTCGTGCAGGTATTTCGGCGTGAGATACGGCGAGTCTTCGAAGATCATGGCGTGCTCAATCGTATTCTTCAACTCGCGGACGTTTCCCGGCCAGTGATATTCGAGGAAGAGGCGCTTGGTCTCCGGAGCTAAGCCGAGGATGTTCTTCTTCATCTTCACGTTGAAGCTCTTGATGAGATGCTCAGCGATGAGTAAGATGTCCTCTTTGCGCTCTCGCAGCGGGGGGATCGTGATTTGCACGACGCTCAGCCGATAAAAGAGATCGGCGCGGAAGCGCCCTTCTTTGACCTCCTCTTCGAGATTTCGGTTGGAGCTGGCGATAATGCGCACGTCCACATTAATGTTGCGAACGCCCCCAACGCGTCGGAATTGTTGTTCCTCGATCACGCGCAACAACTTCGCTTGCAATCCGAGCGGCAGCTCGCCGATCTCATCGAGTAGGATCGTCCCACCGTCGGCCAGTTCGAAGACGCCTTTCTTTTGCACGCGCGCGTCGGTGAAAGCCCCCTTCTCATGCCCGAAAAGCTCGGTCTCCATGAGCGTCTCTGGGATCGCCGCGCAATTGACGGCCACGAAGGGGAAATCGGCGCGGCGACTCTGGTAGTGAATCGCTTTGGCGATGAGGTCCTTGCCCACGCCGGATTCACCTTGTAGGACGACGCACGAGGCTTCGCTCTCGGCCACGCGTTTGACGATCGCCAGCAGCTCCTTCATCTGAGGCGATTCGCCGACGATCATGTCGAAGCTGAAACGTTTCTTCGGGAAGGATTGAACGCGCCGCAGCGTGTCGCGTAAGCGGCTCGTCTCCAGGGCGTTACGAACGGCCGCTTCCAGCTCGCCGTAGTTGATCGGCTTGCAAATGAAGTCGAACGCCCCAAGTCGCAAGGCCGCGACGGCGTTATCCACCGTCGTGTTGGCTGTGATGATGATGACCGGAGCATTGGGGTCCTGCTCCTTTATCTTCTGCATGACATCAATGCCGGAACCATCCGGCAGCTTAATGTCCAAGAGGACCAGGTCCGGCATCTCTTCTGCGAACACGCGAAGCGCTTGCTTCGCCGTCTCCGCTTCGAGGGTTTCATGACCCCATTGCTCCAATTTCATGCGAAGCGACCATCGAAGCAAGTCTTCATCGTCCACGATGAGGATCTTTGATTTCGCCATGCTCCTCTCCTCCTGAGGATTTCCAGCTCGCGAAGGGACTGGGAGGAACATTGATCCGGGCATAAGGGGCGCCCAGGCCTTGTCGTCTTGACCACGTCTCCTGAAGCGCGCTACCCTTGTGAAGGTCGCAAACGTTATGGCGATCAAGAAAGCCAGAAGGCAGCAAGGCGTTTCCCGTCGCGTGCCGCCCTCCTCGCCAGTCGAGGGTCGGGAAGAACTCGGCCGCACATCCGATCAAGTGGGATGCCCCGAGGAGGTCACGCGCACGCTGAAGAAGCTGACGGCGCTCAGCTCCTTGGCCGCTGCGCTCAGTCGTGCGCGAGAGCTCGACCCCCTGCTTCAGGAAGTATTGCGGACGATCACCGAAGTCCTCTCGACCGATATGGCCTTGATCATGCTCTTCGATGCAGAGGCGGGAGAATTGCGGGTTCGCGCGGCCCAGGGGGTCTCGTCCGAATACATCGCGGGAGTGGATCGCCTGAAACCTGGTGAAGGTGTGGCCGGACGCGTCTTCGTGAGCGGTGAACCTCTGGTCTTGCGCGATGCGGCCACAGATCCGCAGATCACGCGCCCGATCGTGCGTCAGTCGGGCGTGCATGCTATGGCGTGCGTTCCTTTGCTCGCACACGGGCGGGCGATCGGTGTGCTCGTGACGGCCACCTATGATCCCCAGCGAGAGATCACCAGCGATGTGGACCTGCTCGAAGCTATCGGCCACCAGCTGGGCATCGCGATCGAGAACGCGCGCCTCTTCGAGGAGAACCTCCGCGTGCGCAAGCTCTGGGAGAGCACCTTCAATGCCATTCGGGATGGCATTTCCGTTCACACCCGCGATTTGCGCGTCGTTCAAACCAATGATGCATTCAGCCGCTTGCTCGGGGTGCCCAAAGAGCACATCCTGCAAAATCACTGTTGCATGCTCATGCTCGGGCGGGATAATCCCCTGCCCGATTGCGCCGATCTGCGGGCGACAGCCCAAGTGCCGTGTCAGGTCACTGAGGTCATCGAACGCCCAAATGGTCAAATCTTGCGTGTCACAGTGGACCCGCTTTTGGATGAAGAAGGGCGCGCATATGGAACAGTACACGTCGTCTCCGACATCACCGAACAAGTCCTCCTGGAGCGCCGCATGGCGCGCGCCGAACAGCTCGCGTTGATCGGGGAGATGGCTGCCGGTCTCGCTCACGAAGTGAAGAACCCGTTGGCGGGGATAAAAGGTGCCTTGGAGATCATCTTGGACGACCTTCCCGAGGATAATCCGCATCGTTCGATCTTGCGTCATGTCCTGGAGGAGATTCAACGCATCAATCGCATCATTACTGATTTGCTCGACTATGCGCGCCCGCGTCCTCCAAGTCACGTTCAAACCGATGTGAACCGGTTGATCGAACATGTGGTCTCGGCAACGCGCGTTCAATTGGCGAATAATCACATCGTACTGGAATTTCACCCGGCTCCCGAGCTGCCCTCTCTCATCATCGATCCGGACGAATTGCAGAAGGTCGTCCTCAACCTCTTGCTCAACGCGATCCAAGCCGTGCGCGATCACGGCCATATCCTCGTCCGAACGAGCTATGATCCCCAAGAGCGGGCGATCAAGCTCTCGGTCACCGATGATGGAGAGGGCATCCCGCCGGAGAACCTGGACAAGATCTTCCGCCCTTTCTTCACGACGAAAAAGCGCGGAACAGGCTTGGGATTGGCGACCTGTCAACGGATCGTCACCGGGTATGGGGGGACGATCACCGTCACCAGCGAGGTAGGCAAGGGGAGCACCTTCACCGTTACGCTGCCCTTGCAAGCACCACCAACGCATCGCATCTCGCATTTGGTCGTGCTCTCCTCTTCTGATCCTTCTCCGGATTCGGAGCGATCTGGGGAGACATCCTCCTCCCCCATGCGGGGTCACGAGGGGCGTTGAACCATCTCCACGCCAACCATCCTCGGCAAACCACATCCCTGGCTTCTCGCTCCGGTCTTCACAAGCCATCCGTTGTGGGGAGACTCCTTGAGTCTCCGATCAGATCTCCCTTCAAGCAAGAATTATACCATCGCCGCTTTCGCCTCGAATGCTTCGCTAAGTCGTTGGATGTGACGAGATAAAGGTCAAGAGAGGAGAGCGCGAGCTCTCCTCCGCTCGCTGGGGCATATCCCCCACCTTGGGAGAAATTGCTATCTTCCATTCTCGGGCACAGATGGACTCCTCGGGGGTCATTCTCGGTGAGGCAATGCTCGCTAGGTCCAGGCATCCGTGCAACGCTTTCTGAGCTGGTAAGGAAGAACGCTATGGGCATTCAGCTTCTGAGGCGTTTGTTCATCGTAGTGAAGCATCGGATGATCCGCTTTCCTTGCGGTCTTCAAGTCGCGCTCAAAACCGTCTTCGAACCCCTCACTCGGTGCGGCCCTTTGCTCTCCTAAAAGAACCTCAGTCTTTCACGGAGAGCGAGAGAAATCACTCGCTTCGCTGAATTGAGGAGGGATGACGACCTCCCCTTGACGATTCACATAACCCCATTTCCCCCCGAGCTTCACCCGCGCCAGGCCTTGGGAGAAGTCCCCAGCTTCCTCAAACTGTGGGTTGACGAGGAACCGCCCCGTTCGATCAATGTAGCCCCATTTTCCACCAGTCTTGACGCGGGCCAAGCCTTCAGAGAAATCGCCCGCCTCTTCGAACTGGGGATTGATCACGATCCGCCCCGTTCGATCAATGTAGCCCCACTTGCCAGTGAGCTTGACGCGCGCTAGCCCTAACGGGGCGGTACGTCGTTGGACGAATCGCATCTCGGTCTCCTCTGAAGCAGAGACGATGACCATCGCCAATCCGGCCAAAAGCATCCAGCCGCTGAGCAATGCCCAAGATCGCTTTGTCCCCATAACCCGCCTCCTCGTGGCTGAGGGCCAGAGGCGCTACGTGCGCCATGCCCATTGTGGCAAAGCGCGTAATTTTAGTCGGGGTATCCTGTGAAAGGCAACAATGCTTCCCGCGCTGGGATCTCAGTCAACCTTCACCTGTCTGGCCTACTCCCGGACGTTTTGCGAGGCCGCTCCAGAGCGGCGGTTATCTCATCCCCTGGTGGCCGACCCTGTGCTCGGCGAGCGATTGAGAAACTGGGGAGCCATTGAGGATCCGCTCGGCCACCGCTCGGTCAACGTCCATAACGTATGGGATGCCGCTGATGCGGGCGGCTTCTTCGGTGAGCGCCGCAATGTCGTCACGGCTGATATAGTCAAGGGCGAATTTTCGGCTCCCGCACATGAGCTGTCGCAAGCCTTGGGCCAGGCGCTGCAAATACGTGTACAAGCCGATGGCTCCTGGGGGAATCCGCTTGAAATCCGCGCCGAACCGTCGCTTGAGCTCCGGCGCCGTGATGAAGATCTCCTCCACTGTCTCTCCGAAGCGAGCGATATAAACGGGAAGGTCGCCTTCCTCGATGCTTCGTCCGATGGTTTTGCCCACCATCGCCGCCGCCAGCGGTGCGCGCGCCATGCCGATGAGTTTGAAATAAGGAGCGCCTAGAGCCAAGCCCTTGAAGATCTGGTCCTCGAATGCGAATCCGCCGGCGATCGCGATATCGGGCACGTATTCACCCCGCTGCGCCAGTTGGTCAGCATACCGATAGAGTAGTGAGTGCAACTCGACCGGCGGAATGCCCCATTCGTTCATCATGCGCCAAGGGCTCATGCCGGTCCCCCCGCCCGCAGCATCCACCGTGAGCAGATCAATGCCCGCGAGCGAAGAGAACTTCAGCGCGCGCGCCAGATCGGCGGGCCGATACGCTCCCGTCTTCAGGAAGACGTACTTCGCTCCCGCGCGCCGCAGCTCTTCGACCCGTCGCACGAAGCTCTCCTCATCCACCATACCGATGCGCGAGTGGCGCTCGAATTCATGGAACGAGCCTCGCCGGAATGCTTCAATGACCTCCGGATCCTCGGGATCTGGCAGCACAATGTAGCCGCGACGCTTCAACAGTTGCGCCTTCGCCAGATCCTTGATCTTCACCTCGCCGCCGATGTCCTTGGCCCCTTGCCCCCATTTCAACTCGACGGCTTCCACTCCCAATTCCGAGATGACGTATTCGTGAACGCCGAGCCGTGTGTCTTCCACATTGGCTTGCACGATGATTGCTCCGTATCCGTCCTGCTGCCACTCTTTGTAGAGTTTCACCCGGCGGATCATCTCCGGAGAGCGCACGACGCGTCCGTTCTTGAATTCCGCCGCTTCATCCATTCCACAGATGTTCTCGCCGATGGTGAGGGGGATGCCCGCGATGGCAGCGCCGATGGCCAGACCTTCCCAATTGTTCTTCGCGATGGCCGTTGAACCCAATCCAGGGATGATGATCGGCAGCTTCACCTTGATCCCTTTGTCCCGACCGATGCGCCGCTCCAGCGAGACGGCCGGGAAGATCGCGACGTCGGGATCGGGCGGTACCCCCCAGGCTCCCACGACCGTCCCGAGGATCGTGAAGTGCGACAGATCGACCGGATACCGCTTCTCCGAAGCCGCCGTGATGATCCCGAACGGCTGCGGATAGATGACTTCGGCCCCGCGGTACGCTGATTTCCCGATCTCGCACATCCCGATGCATCCATCCAGGCACGTTGCGCACATCCCACTCAGGGAGACGATCGCTCCCTCCGTGCGATTCTTCGTGAGCGTCGCCGCCGAGGCATTCAATCGTGAGAAGCTCATACGCTCTCCCTCCTTCCTTTAAGATCCAACAGGCGAAGATCAGGCGTCTGCGGTCCTCTCACGCATGTCCCGCATTCGCCCGCCGCCCCCATGTAACACGCGAGATCCTCGTACACAGGGAGGCATGTCGGAGCCGGAGTTGCGCACGAGCCGCAGACGGCGCTTGGGGCCTCTGACCCTTGGCACCGCAGCTCGCACACCGGGCAAATGTAGAGACATCCGCCACACCGGCGGCACACCTCCGACGTCATATCAAAGGGGGTCGTGATCCGGCGTCGGTATCCGCGACTGACGAACCCGATGGCATGAGCCATCATCTGTTCGGCGCACATTCGGACGCAAAGGCCGCAGAAGATACATCGCTCGTCGCGGATCGAAAAGCGTACGCGCTCGACCTGATGCTCGGTAGCCAGATCCTGAAGCCGTTTCGAGCTCGGACAGATCGAAAGGAGCAGCTCGATCAGCATCTGGCGAGCCCGTCGGACGCGTGGCGAGTGTGTGCGCACCCGCAACCCCTCTTGGACAGGATAGGTGCACGCAGAGACGAGCCGACCATCGCTCAACTCAACGACGCAAAGGCGGCACGCTCCATACGGGCTCAACCCCGGATGAAAGCAGAGCGTAGGGATCTCGATGCCCAGATGCTCGGCCACCTCCAGGAGGGTCATTCCCTCCTCGACATCCACTTCGATGCCGTTAATGTAGAGGCGCGTCATATGATCTCCACAGCTCCGAATTGGCAGACCTCATAGCACATGCCGCACTTGATGCAGCGCTCTTGGTCAATGACATGAGGCTGCTTGAGTTGCCCCTGAATGGCTTGTTGCGGGCACGGGGACAGGCACGCCAAACATCCCGTGCAGCGCTCGGCATTGATCACATAGCGAATGAGGGCCTTACACACACCGGCCGGACAACGCCGTTCTCGGATG
This sequence comes from Blastocatellia bacterium, assembly GCA_025055075.1. Lineage (NCBI taxonomy): Bacteria > Pseudomonadati > Acidobacteriota > Blastocatellia > Blastocatellia bacterium. The sequence goes on along the minus strand of JANWYV010000020.1, from coordinate 2,734 downwards.
TGCGCCTCGTACTCGGGACGGAAATAACGCAACGTCGTGAGCACGGGATTCGGCGCCGTCTGGCCGAGCCCGCAGAGCGACGTTTCCTTCACGACCTGAGCCAGCTCTTCGAGCAAGGTGAGATCGGCCTCGGTCGCGCGCCCCTCGCAGATCGCCGTGAGCAGCTCATACATGCGGTTGGTTCCTTCGCGACACGGGAGGCATTTTCCGCAGGATTCATCGCGCAAGAAGTCCATGAAGTATCGCGCGACATCCACCATGCAGGTCTGATCGTCCATGACGATCAGACCGCCCGAGCCCATCATCGCGCCCGCTTCGGTCAAGCTCTCGTAATCAATGGGAAGATCGAAAAGGTCCTTGGGCAAACAACCGCCCGAGGGCCCCCCGATCTGCACGGCCTTGGTCTCTCGCGGAGGAGGCGTTCCGCCGCCGATCTCCTCGATGAGCTCTCGGAGCGTCATTCCCATCGGGATTTCAATGAGCCCCGTGTTCATGACCTTGCCCACGAGCGAAAAGATCTTCGTCCCCTTGCTCGTCGTCGTCCCCAAGCTCGCGAACCATTCGGGGCCTTGCTCGATGATGATGGGGACATTGGCCCACGTCTCGACGTTGTTGATGACGGTGGGGTATCCCCACACTCCCCGATGCACGGGATACGGCGGGCGTTGCCGCGGCTCGCTCACCTTTCCCTCAACGGCGGCGATCAAGGCCGTCTCCTCTCCGGCGACGAAAGCTCCAGCGCCGCGCACGATCTCAATATCGAAGGAGAATGCGGAGCTGAAAATCTCCTCGCCGAGGAACCCATACGCGCGCGCTTGGGCGAGTGCCGTTTCCAACGTTTGAACGGCCAGAGGGTATTCTTCGCGCACATAGATGATCCCCTGCGCCGCACCGACGGCGTAAGCGCCGATGATCATCCCTTCGATGACGCTGTGCGGATTGCCTTCGAGCACACTGCGATCCATGAAGGCGCCAGGATCGCCCTCGTCCCCGTTGCAGATCACATACTTGCGCGAACCTGGAGCCGCGCGCGCCAATCGCCATTTCCTCCCCGTTGGGAATCCCGCTCCTCCACGCCCGCGCAGCCCAGAGCGTTCGACGATCGCGATCACTTCCTCTGGGCTCAGGCGCGTCAGGACCGTGCCCAGGGCCCGATACCCCCCAAGCGCGATGTATTCGCGAATGTCGGTCGGATCAATAATGCCGTTGAAGCGCAACACGATTCGATGCTGCCGCCGGTAGAAGGGGATCTCCTGCTCTCGTCGAACGCGCCGCCCCGTCACCGGATCCTGAGCGAGCAATCGCTCAATGAGCGTACCGTTCGTGAGCGTCTCCGTGACGATCGCGCGCACATCATCGGCCTCGACGCCTTGATAGAAGACCTCGTGAGGAGTGAGCGAGACCAAAGGACCGCGTTCGCACAACCCGTGACATCCAGTGAATTTCAATTCCACCGATTCGGCCAATCCCGTTTCCTGCAAGAGCGCCTTGAAGCGAGCCAGCACCTCTTCGCTCCCACGAGCGCGGCAGCCGGTCCCTCCGCACACGCGCACGCACGGTTTGTGATCGCGCGCCGCGCGAAGCTCCTCTTCCAGCGCCCTCAGTTGCTCGAGCGTTCGAATCTTCATCGAACGATCTCCTCCGCCGGGCGAGCACGGCGCAATCGTGCGAGCACCTGCGTCAGCTTCCGCTGCCCCATCTTGGGATAGTAGCGTCCGTCAATGATGACAAGTGGCGCTAAAGCGCATGCCCCGACGCATCGGACTGTCTCAAACGAGAATTGCCCATCTGGAGTCATCTCCCCTTCGCGCACTCCCAGCTCTCGCTCCAAGGCTTCGACCAGACGCGCTCCTCCCTTCAAGTGACACGCCGTGCCCAAGCACACCCGAATGACATGTTCCCCTCGGGGAACGAGCGAGAAACAGTTGTAGAAGGTCGCGATGCTGTAGAGGTCGATCAAGGGGATACGCGCACGAGCCGCGACCTCAAGAAGCGCCTCTCGCGGCAAGTAATGGAACTGCGCCTGAATATCCTGCAACATGGCGATCACGTGTCGCCGCTCGGCTCCGTACCGCTCGATAATGGCTTCGACCTCTCGCATATCCCCAACTCCCCATTTTGGGAGAAGCAAAGCCTGTGCCACAGGGGATTGCGATTTTGGCCCTGAGCCACAAGGAGTTAGAAGCCCGTCCCGTTGACGCCTTGTCCCTCGCTGCGGAAAACAGCCCGTCCCTGTGGGAAAAGTCGCAATCCCCTCCTTCGCGAAGAGGCCTGCGGCAGGCCGGTGCTCTTGGCCGGATGATGGGGGATTTCTCCCCGTCGGATCGGCTAAATGCCCCAGCTCAGAGGCGCGGCCGCAGCGCTCCCGATTACCCCTCCGCTCTCGTAGGTCAAGCGAGGTGAGCACATAAGACACCTTGGGCGCTTCCGCGGCGACCAAGAGAGGATTGGGGAGAGATGTGGAACAAGAATTGCTTCATGAACCCTCATGGGAAATTTTTCTTTCGAGCGACCGCGCGGGCCGCTCGGGAAAGGAGGACTTATGGCGAAAGATACCTTGACGGTGATCGACAATCGGACGGGGCGGAGTTATGAGGTGCCGATTGAGGAGGGGGCGGTGCGGGCGATGGAGTTTCGGCGGGTGAAGGTGGGGGAGGGGGATTTTGGGTTGATGGTGTACGATCCGGGGTTTCAGAACACGGCGGCGTGTCGCAGTGGGATCACGTTCATCGAT